>CAVEET010000081.1:0-9802 GCA_963614835.1 Bulleidia sp.
CCTCGGAATAGGCCTGCAGGTAATCACCCGTAGGCAGAGCGTCGGCAAAGGTCGGGGCATCGAGGCCGACCGAAGCCTGCAGGCTGTCGTCGCCAGCCGCCTGAGCAGCGGTCGCGGCACCCTCGGCATCCCACTCACCCCATGCGTCACCTGTGGCAAGCAAGCCGAGCGGCGTAGCCACGACAAGCACGGCGACCAGAATGAGCGTGGGGATCAGGGAAGTCTTCTTGGCGGCTGCGCCCTCGGTCTCCAGCAGGCCGTCGGAAGCCTCGGGGCCGACGATAATGCTCGGCGCCGTCTTCTTGATAAAACCGTAGATAGCGGCGGTCGCCACGCCCTCGACCACACCGGCTACCAGCATATGCGGAATCAACATGGCCGGAATGGCCACAGACAGCGGGAAGGGGCAGTACAGTGGGGCACCCGAGGCGTTGGTGAAGAGCATCGGCTGAATGCCAAACTCGATGGCAGCGCACAGGGCAGCCATGCACAAGCCAACCCAGCCGCTCACGATGGCAGAAACCGAAGTACCCCAGCTCTTGTCGTGCAAGCGGCTGTTGAGTGCACGGAACACGATAGCAGCGGCAAACGGCAGCACGAAGGCCATGTTAAAGCAGTTGGCGCCAAAGGACAGAATGCCGCCGTCGCCAAACAGCAGCGCCTGCAGCGCCAGCGCGACCGAGACGGCAATGGCAGCAGCCTCGGGGCCCAGCAGCAGCGCGATGAGCGCGCCACCAACGGCGTGACCAGTGGTACCGCCGGGCAGCGGCACGTTGAACATCATGAGCAAAAAGGAGAATGCGGCGCAGATGCCCAGGAACGCCATGTGCTCGCGATCGAGCGTGGCGCGCACCTTCTTGATGCAGTGAACCCAAACGGGCACCATCGCCACTGCCATGACGGCATCGGTCTGCGGGGACAGATAATTATCTGGAATGTGCATGTACGCCTCCCGGTTGTCGGCGCACGGAATTGCAACGCCGCCTGAATCACCTTGTCAGTGTTACGTATTGTCAGATTCGTAACACGCCGCGGGCTATCATAGCAAAACGGCGCGCTGCCGACAAAGCAGCACGCCGTTATGTAATGCGCGTGTCATATATGCAGGCTCAGCAGTGCCTTATACCGAGCATAGCAATCACGTAGGACTCGGCGGCAGCCACCGCTGACCTATACCCAGCGCAAGCCCTAGCCGCGGACCTCGCCGTTTACGCCCTTGCACACCTTGGTGACGATCTTCTGGTGCGCCTTCTCGACCTCTTCGCTGGTGAGCGTGTGGTCGTCGGAGCGATACGTAAGCGCAAAGGCCATGGACTTCTTGCCCGCTCCGATGCGGATGGGATCGCGGTAGACGTCGAACAGGCGCACGCCCTCGAGCAGCTTGCCGCCGGCGCTGGTAATGCGGCGCTCAAGATCCTCGCAGGTCACGGAGTTGTCGACCACGATAGCAAGGTCGTGCTCAACAGCCGGGTACTGCGAGAACTCGCGGTAGTTCTCCTGATTGCGGGCGCCCTTAATCAGCTTGTCCAGGTCGAGCTCAAAGGCAACGACGACCTCGTCGATGCCCATCGCCTCGCGCGCCTCGGGGTGAATCTCGCCGACCCAGCCCAGCACAGTGCCGCCGGACAGAACCTCGGCAGCACGACCCGGCTGCAGGAAGGCATAGCTCTCGCCCTCGACGGGACGGAAGCGAACCTTCTCGATGCGCAGCTGGGCAAGCAGCTCCTCAACGATGCCCTTGCCAAAGAAGAAACGCAGCTTGCGGTACTTCATGCTCCAAGACTGCTCGCTCCACTGGCCCGAGAGCACGCCCGCTACGGACTTGGTCTCCTTGGGCAGGCTGGCGTTCTCGCGACCGTGGAACAAGCTGCCGACCTCGTACAGGTGCACGTTGGGCGTGCCGTGGGCCTCGTTATAGGCCACGGATTGCAGCAGGCCCGGCAGCAGCGAACGGCGCATCTCGGTCTGCTCGGCCACCAGCGGGTTCATGAGAACCACGGGGCAGCCGCGGCCCTCGGTGGACATGCCAATCTTCTCCAGGTCGCCCGGGGCAGCAAAGCCAAAGGTCGTGGTCTCGTTGAGGCCACAGGCGCGCAGGATCTCGCCGACCTTGCGGGTAAGCTTCTGCTCGCGCGTCAGACCGCCGATGTGGTTCTTGGCAGCCGGAATGGTTGCCGTGACGCGACCCATGCCCCATAGGCGCAGGACCTCCTCGATCAGGTCGATCTCACGCGGCAGGTCGGGACGGAAGCTCGGCGGCGTGATCATAAAGTCCTCGCCGTCGCGCTCGACGGTGCAGCCCAGGCGGGTGAGCGAGCGCTCGATAAAGTCGGGCTCGATGTCGGCACCGCAGATGGCGTGCACGCGGGCCAGGCGCAGCTTGATGCTGTCGATGGTCTTGGGCGCGGGGAACACGTCCACATAGCCGGGGGCGACCTCGCCGCCGGCGATCTCCTCGATAAGCGCGCACGTCACATTGGCGACGTCCACGCAGCCGGTCTCGTCGACCTGGCGCTCAAAGCGGATGGAGGCGTCGGAGATCAGCGACAGGTCACGGCTGGTGTGCGAGGTGCGGCCGGCGTTGAAGCAGGCGCTCTCGACCATCACATCGACGGTATCGTCCTCGATCTCGGAATCCATACCGCCCATGACACCGGCCAGCGCCACGGGGCGCTCGCCGTCGGTGATGAGGCCCATGCCGGCGTCGAGCACACGCTCCTCGCCATCGAGCGTCGTGAACTTCTCGTCCTGCTGGGCGGCGCGAACCACCACGCGGCGCCTGCCATCGCGCTCGGCAAAGGTGTCGAGGTCAAAGGCGTGCAGCGGCTGGCCGGTGAGCATCATCACGTAGTTGGTGATATCGACGATGTTGTTGTGCGGGCGCACGCCCAGGGCGTTGAGGCGCTTGACCATCCAGTCGGGCGAGGGACCGACCTTCACGTTGCGCACGATGCGGGCGACGTAGCGGTCGCACAGGCCCTCGTCGGCAATCTCGACCGAAAGCTCGTCGTCGGTCGCGCGGCCGGTCTCGACCTTGATGGCGGGCAGCTCAACGTGGAAATCGCGGTCGAAGATGGCACCGGTTTCGCGGGCCATGCCGATCATGGACAGGCAGTCGGGGCGGTTGGGCGTGATCTCGCAGTCGAGCACGGTGTCGCTCGAGCCCACGTACTCGGCAAACGGCATGCCGCAGGGCGTATCCTCGGGCAGGATCATGATGCCGGAGTGGTCGCCGCCCAGGCCGAGCTCGCGCGCGGAGCAGTTCATGCCCATGGACACGACACCGCGAAGCTTGCTCTTCTTGATCTTGACGTCGCCGGGAAGCACAGCGCCGATCATTGCCGTGACGATGTGGTCGCCAGCCTCGAAGTTCTGCGCGCCGCAAACGATCTGCAGCGGGGCGGGGTTGCCGTCGGCGTCGAGATTCTTGTCGCCCACGTCGACCGAGCACACATACATGTGGTCGCTATCGGGGTGCGGGGTCTTGGTGAGCACCTTGGCAGTCACCACGTGGTCGAAGGACTCGCCCACGGTGTCGATTGCCTCGACCTCGGTGCCGGTACGGATATATTCGTCCGAAAGGGTCTTGGGATCCTCCGGAATATCGATCATGGTCTTGAGCCAGTCGTAAGAAACACGCATCTAGCTCTCCTTTCATACTGAAAGCCTGCGAAGAGATGCAGGTGGAAACTTCAACTTTGTGAACATTCCTTACAAAGCGAGGGTTGTCCAAGTGCGGCAGATCGGCCCGAAAGAGGAACGCCGCGTACTTTGGTACGCAAGCGACGAATGAGCGCCGAGGTGCCGTGCTTGGGCAAGCCGCAGCCTAGAACTGATTCAGGAAACGCATATCGCCCGTCATGAGCGTTCGCAGGTCCGGCAGGTCGTAGCGCAGTGCCGCGACGCGCTCGGCGCCAATACCAAAGGCGAAGCCGGTGTACTTCTCGGGGTCGATGCCGCAGTTGATCAGGACGTTGGGGTCGACCATGCCACAGCCCAGGATCTCGATCCAGCCGCTGTGCTTGCAGAAGTTGCAGCCCTTGCCGCCGCACACGTGGCAGCTCACGTCCACCTCGCAGGAAGGCTCGGTGAAGGGGAAGAAGTGCGGGCGATAGCGCGTCTTGCGATCCTCGCCAAACATGCACTTAACAAAGTAGTCGAGCGTGCCCTTAAGATCGCCAAAGGTGATACCCTCGTCGACGACCAGGCCCTCGATCTGGTTGAACTGCGGCAGGTGGCAGGCGTCGGCCGTGTCGGGACGGTAGACGGTGCCCGGGCAGATCATGTAGATGGGCGGCTTCTGCGACTCCATGGTGTGGATCTGCACGCCCGAGGTCTGGGTGCGCAGCAGCACGTCGGACTCGCCGTGAGCGTGAGCCTCGGGATGCGCGACGCTGCCGGGGTTGTTGTCGACCACGTAGAAGGTATCGCGGGCCGAGCGGCTCGGGTGATCCATGGGGGCGTTGAGCGCGGTGAAGTTGTAGTAGGAGGTATCAACCATGGGGCCGGACTCGACGGTGTAGCCGATGCCGCAGAAGATGTCCTCGGCCTCCTCGATGATCTGCTTGATCAGGTGCTGGTGACCGATCTGCGGACGGATGCCCGGCAGCGTGATGTCGACGGCCTCGTGCTCGAGTGCGTGCTTGAGGGCGGCGGCCTTCATCTCGGTGGTGCGCTCGTCGAGCATGCCCTCGATCAGCTGGCGCATCTCGTTGGCGCGTTTGCCCATCATGGGACGATCCTCGGGGGCGAGCTTGCCCATCATGCGCATCAGGCCGGTGATACGGCCCTTGCGGCCGAGCAGCTCAACGCGCGCGGCCTCGAGCTTGGCAGCGTCGTCGGCGCCTGCGACGAGCTCCTTGGCCTCTTCCTCGAGTTTGACCAGATCATCAATCAGACTCATGTCTTCCCTTTCGTCTCTCGCGCATCCGCACTCCGGGACGGCTGACGCTGCCCGATGCTGCGGATGCGCGGCCCGGTTCGGTAACAAAAAACCGTCCTCGGGCATGTGCATTGCCCAAGGACGGTTAAATTCCGCGGTACCACCTTGTTTGACCCGGCGGATGTCTGGCCCGCCGCGCCCACTCTGTGCCTCTTGTCGCGAGGCTCACGGCTTCCCTACTGGGACTTTGCTGCCACTGGCCGCGTGCCCGTTGAGGTCGCTGCTCGGGAGTGAACGCTTGGCCCTTGCCACCGCAGGAAGGCTTGCAGCCCATGACCTTCCCTCTCTTGCCGGCGACGCGGCGGGCAAAACCCTCTCCGTCAACGCATTGGGCTATAGGATAACACATTTCGCGAGCGCATCGCCGCGTTCCGTTTTGTTCGCGCTGGGTACAAGGCAGGTAGCTGTGCAAACTGGCCGCGCACCCGCCTGCGGCGCTCGGCCTGCGAGATTAAGGATACGGTATGGGAAAGAAACTCGATAAGAAGGCCAAGGCCGCCGTGGCAAAGGCCGCCAAGGGCGTCAAGGCCGCTAAAGTTGACAAGGCCGTCAAAAAGTTCCGCAAACTCGAGGGCAAGCTGTGGACTCGCGAGTACCTGCTCAAGATTGCCGAGTTCGATGGAGCGACGATTGCTCCTGCCAACGGCGCTGCCGCCCGTGCCGACGCCATGGGCACGCTTGCCGGCGAGCATCACAAGCTGCTGACCAGCGAGAAGTCCGTTGAGCTCGTACGCTCGTTAGCGCGCGAGACGGTTGCAGGCGGACACGTAGACGACCCGCAGCTGCTCGACGAGATTCGCGTGCTCGGCCGCGACCAGCGCGAGGCAAGCGTTATTCCTACCGAGGAGGCCGAAGCCTGGACCAGGCTCACCTGCGAGGCCGACGCCGTGTGGCACAAGGCCAAGACGGCCAACGACTGGGCGAGCTTTGAGCCCTATGTGGATAGAATCGTCGCCCAACTTAAGCATCAGGCCGAACTCATGGACCCCAAGCGCGACCCATACGACGTTTGGCTCGACCAGTACGAGCGCGGCCTTTCTGCCGAGAGCTTCGACGCGTTTTGCGAGGAGGTCAAGGCCACGGTCGTGCCGCTCGTGCACGCCATCGGCGAGCGCGGCCAGCAGCCCGATGCCGACTTTTTGCACGCCCGCGTGCCCGAGGCCGCCCAGCGCGCCATGAGCTTCGACCTGATGAAGCTCGTCGGCCTGAACCTGGACGACACCACGCTTGCCTTTACCGAGCACCCGTTTAGCGAGGGCTTTGCCGTAGGTGACGCGCGCATCGCGACACACATCTACGAGGACGATTGCATCTCCAACGTCTACAGCATCATCCACGAGGCGGGGCACACTATGTACGAGTTGGGCGTCAATCCCGCCTATGCGCGCACCTGTCTGGAGGGCGGCACCTCCATGGGCATCCACGAGAGCCAGAGCCGCTTCTTTGAGAACACCGTGGGCCGCAGCCGTACCTTTATGGGACCGCTGCTCGAGGTGCTGCGCCGCCACGCACCCGAGGTCTACGGCAACGTAGACGAGGACACGCTCTACCACGCCGTGAACATCGCGCAGCCTTCGCTGATCCGCACCGAGGCCGACGAGCTCACCTATCCGCTGCATATTATGGTGCGCTACGAGATCGAGCGCATGCTGTTTGCCGGCGAGGCCACGGCCAAGGACATCCCCGCGCTTTGGAACCGCTTCATGGATGAGTACCTGGGCATTCCCGTTCCCGACGACACGCACGGCTGTCTACAGGATACGCACTGGAGCGGCGGCTCGTTTGGCTACTTCCCCACGTATGCGCTGGGCAGTGCCTACGATGCCATGTTTGTGCCGGCCATGTGCCGCGACGGTGTCGACCTCAACGGCGCCTGTGCGAGCGGCGACCTGACACCCGTCCGCGCCTGGCTGGGCGAGCACATTTGGCAGTGGGGCCGCGCCAAGGACGCGCCGGAGCTCATCAAGGGCGCGTGCGGCATGGCGTTCGATGCCCGCTACTACTGCAGCTACCTGCAGGACAAGTTCACCACGCTCTACGAGCTGTAAGGCATAACCGACACGCCACCGCAAAGGGGACGCCGCGAAACCAATCCGCAGCGTCCCCTTTTTTCACCCAATAACTAGGTACCCAATGACTAGGTACCCAATGACTAGTTCGTTGACGCTAATGTCTTGGCAACGTCAGCGAAAACGGCCCCAAGCGAGCAAGGTGACGTGAAATGAAAGGGCGCTCACCTTCTGGTCGCGCCCTTGAAATTGAACGTCAGATTGCCGCTTGGGGCCGTTTGCAGCGTCGAGCAGTTACGCGGTTTGGTAAAACCGCGTAACTACAGGGCCTCGAGCGCGTTGGCGATGCGCTTCATGGCGGCATCGGCGGATGCTTGGTCGGGCGCCTCGGCCAGCACGCGGATAACCGACTCGGTTCCGCTCTTGCGTACGAGCACGCGGCCCTCGCCCGCCAGCGACGCCTCGGCCTCGGCGATGGCGTTCTGCACGCCCATGTTCTCGAGCGCGGCGTCCTTGTCCGCCACGTGCGCGGCCACCTGCGCCTGCGGCAGCAGCTTGCACGGAGCCGTGAGCTGCGAGAGCGTCTCACGCTCGGCACGAATCACTTCCATCACGCGCAGCGAGGTCATAATGCCGTCGCCCGTGCGCTCGATATCGCCAAAGATCGTATGGCCCGTCTGCTCGCCGCCCAGGCTGTAGCCGCCCTCGCGCATCTTGGCATACACGTGACGGTCGCCCACGCCGCTGGTCACGGCGCTCAGACCGGCAAGCTCCAACGACTTGATCAGGCCAAAGTTGCTGGCGATCGTCGGCACCACGGTACCGCCCGAAAGGCGACCGTGTTTGTTCAGATACACGCCGCACACGTACAGGATCTGGTCGCCGTCTACCACGCGACCGCGCTCATCCACGGCCAGGCAGCGGTCGGCATCGCCATCGTAGGCAAAACCCACGTCCAGGCCCTGCTCCACCACATGGCGCTGCAGGCGCTCCATATGCGTGGAGCCGCAGTCGACGTTGATGTTAAAGCCATCGGGCGCGGCGTTGATCACGCGCACGTCGGCACCGAGCGCGTCAAACACCGGCTTGGCCACCGAAGAAGCCGAGCCGTTGGCGCAGTCGATACCGATCTTGACGCCCTGCAGCGAAAAGTTCGCACTTGCAATGAGCGAAGCAATGTAGCGGTTGCGGCCCTGCATGTAGTCCACCGTGGCACCGATGTGGTTGCCCGTGGCCAACGGAACTTCGCTCTTGCCATCGATGTAGTCCTCGATGAGCTCCAGTACGTCCTCGTCCATCTTAAAACCGTCGCTATTGACGAGCTTAATGCCGTTATCGCAAAACGGGTTGTGGCTCGCGCTGATCATGATGCCGCAATCGAAGCAGCCCTCCACGGTCTGATGCGCCACGCCCGGCGTGGGGATCACGTGCAGCATATAGGCGTCCGCACCGCTCGCGACCAGACCGCTCACCAGCGCCGCCTCGAACATATAACTCGAGCGACGTGTGTCCTTGCCCACGATGACGCGCGCCTTGCGCTCGCGGTTGGCGCCGTAATACCAGCCCACAAAACGGCCGATCTTATAAGCGTGCTCTACCGTCAGCCCAACGTTGGCCTCACCGCGAAAGCCGTCGGTGCCAAAGTACTTCATATCTTACTTATCCTGTTCGAACGTTTGAGCGGTTGGCGTGGTACGAACCTTAAGCTCTTTGTGCCCAGAGTCCTTCGAAGTCGTGACCGTGTACTCGACCTTTATGTCTTGTCCAAGAAGCATGTGGACACCGCCCCATGCAACCTTCAAGCCATCGTGCGTCGCTTCGTTCATCTCGATAGAACCGGAGCCCGAAGTCTTAATATCCGAAATGCTGCCTCCCGCAGGAGCATAGAGATAAAGCCTCAGCACCTCATCATCAATATCCTGGCTAATGCCGTTATGGCCCTGGAAATAGCCAGGCATCTCGGCCTTCTCCTGAGGGGTCATCGTGTTCTTGAGCGAGGTGGTCACTCGATACGTCGTCGAGCCATCGGCATTTTCAACCGAAGAATCGATGGTGACTCGCTTATCGAGGAACCAATCCATCTTTGAATAGCTGTAGTTGTTCACATAGACGCCCAAGATCGGAGCCTCCGACGTATCGGTTTGGAGAGCGCCCGATATTCCAAGAGCCTTCGCGGCCTTTTCCTCGTCATCATTTCTCGAATACATGAGGATGCGACCCTCGGAAGCGCCCTTTTCGATGGCGGCAGCAATCTTAGTAATATCGCTGGAGCCCAGTTCGTCCACGATCTTGTTAAAAGCTGATCCGGCAACCGCCGCAAAAATGGCGTCCTGTTCCTCTACCGGGTAATTCCAATAAATATCGTGCAGCAGCACCTTTGCGGCGTTACTTCCATCAACGACGGTGCCGTCAGGAAGCTGTGTGCCGCCTACAACGCCGAGCATATACTGCAAAAATACCGGATCGACTGCAAATACGCCGTCGATGTCATCTCCGACAATGGCCTTCTGCATATCGCTGGCAAGCTGAGCCGCACGCGGATAATCGGGCGTCATCGTAACGTCGCCCATCGTGTATCCGAGCGTGTTGAATCCGGTCAGGCCCCATCCGGTCGTGAACAAGTTTGCCTCTTCATCGGTGATGGGAAGCGGGCTCAAAGGCTCTTTCATCATGTCGACTTTGACAAAATCGCCCAGTTCGAGCTTACCGTCAGTCACCGACATCACGCCGCGAGAACCGGGGAAACCGCCGCAGGCGCGGATCTCGACATTGCTCATCGCGAGCACAAGATAATGACGCGTCTGGCCGTTGGCGCCGAGCATCTGGGGAAGGACGGGGGCGACCTTCTCCG
>CAVEET010000082.1:0-9396 GCA_963614835.1 Bulleidia sp.
GTCTTTTCATGGCAGTTTCCTTAGTCCTTAGCCAGAATGTCTGGTTGAATATCGGATTATCGACATAATATGCGAAAACCGCCGCAAGGGCGTCTGTCCCTTTGCGGCGGTTTTGACGTTTGCGCAGATAAAACCTGCCAAAATAAACCTGTCCCTTTTTGGCAGGTTTTAGCTTAGCAGCATGCGGTCGTTGGCGAGCTCGCCGCCCGAGACCTCTTCAAACTTCTGCAGTAGGTCGGCGACGGTGAGCGACTTCTTCTCATCGCCCGCCACGTCGTAGATCACGTGGCCCTCGTGCATCATGATCAGGCGATTGCCCAGACGTATGGCGTCGTTCATGTTGTGCGTGACCATGAGCGTGGTCAGGTGGTTCTCGTCGACGATCTCCTCGGTCAGGTTGAGCACCTTCGATGCCGTCTTGGGGTCGAGGGCCGCCGTGTGCTCGTCGAGCAGCAGCAGGCGCGGCTTGGTGAGCGTGGCCATCAGCAGGGTGAGTGCCTGGCGCTGGCCGCCCGAGAGCAGGCCGACCTTAGCGTTGAGACGTGTATCCAGGCCAAGGTCCAGGCGCTTGAGCAGCTCAACGTACTCATCCTTCTCGGCCTTGGTGACACCCCATGAAAGGCCGCGATGCTGGCCACGGCGCTTGGCGAGGGCCAGGTTCTCGGCGATCTGCATGTCGGCTGCGGTGCCGCGCATGGGGTCCTGGAACACACGGCCCAGGTACTTGGCGCGCTGCGACTCGCTCAGACGCGAGATGTCGGTGCCGTCGAGCTCGATAATACCCGAATCGAGCGGATACACGCCGGCGATCATGTTGAGCAGCGTGGACTTGCCGGCGCCGTTGCCGCCAATCACGGTTACAAAGTCGCCGTCGTTAAGGGTGAGGTCGACGCCGGTGAGCGCGCGCTTCTCGGTGACAGTGCCCTTGTTAAAGGTCTTTTTGACGTGCGAGAGCTTAAGCATCTGCCTCATCCCCCTTCGTGTAGGAGCTGCGGAGCTTATAGCGCTCCCAAACCACGGGCACGCACAGGGCCACGGCGACAATCACGGCGGAGAGCAACTTCATGTCGTTGGCGTCCATGCCCAACTGCAGCACGATGGCGCGGATAAGGAAGTACACCACGGAGCCAAAGACGGCGGAGGCAAGACGGACGCTAAACTGCGTGAGGCCGCCGGGCAGCAGACGGCCGAGCACCTCACCGATAACAATGGCGGCAAGACCGATAACGATGGCGCCGGTGCCCATACCAATGTCGGCATACTTTTGGCTCTGGCAGATGAGCGCGCCCGAAAGGCCGATGAGGGCGTTGGAGAGCACGAGAGCGATCATCTTGGTGGAGTTGGTGTTGACGCCCAGAGCGCGGATCATGTACTCGTTGTTGCCGGTGGCGCGCAGCGCCGAGCCGATCTCGGTGCCAAAGAACCAATACAGGATGGCAACGATAGCCACGGCGAGCAGGATGCCCAAGATGATGGCAACGGTGGACTGCGGCAGACCGGTCATATTGCTGACGGCCGAGAACACGGTGCCCTTGGCAAGAATGGGCGTATTGGACTTGCCCATGATGCGCAGGTTGATGGACCACAGGCTGATCTGGGTGAGGATTCCGGCGAGGATCGCGGGAATCTCGAAGACGGTGGTCAAAATGCCCGTGACGGCGCCCGCGATGGCGCCGGCGCACATGCCGGCCAGCACGGCGAGCAGCGGGTCGACGTTGTTATTGACGATGAGCACAGCGCAGACGCAGCCGCCGAGGGCAAAGCTGCCGTCGCAGGTCATATCGGGAATGTCGAGCAGGCGGAACGTGATAAACACGCCAAGCACCATAATGCCCCAGAGGACGCCCTGCGAAACGGCGCCCTGCAATGCAATGAGCATGCTTCATACCTCCTAGGATAGGGTGGACACGTGATTCACCATAATAGCGGTAACAATGCATAGAAGAGTTACGGACAGACGTTTTGTTTTACCTGAAACAAGCAGGGCGGACGCCGGTCTACAGCGCCCGCCCCTGTGGCTCAGATATTGAATAACGCGGCTAAAGCGCGAGCACGGGCTCTAGACGCATGCCGCGTATGGCATTACGCGTCCAGGGCGGAAAGGTCGATGCCCAGGGCCTCGGCCATTTCGTCGTTCTTGACGACGACCAGGTCCTTGCTCGAGAGGTGCTTGATCGGCATATCCTCGGGCTTGGCCTCGCCCTTCAGGATCTTAACGGCCATCTCGCCCGCGGCGTAGCCCAGGTCCTCATAGTTGATGGAGAGGGTGAACAGGCCGCCGGCCATGCACATACCCTCCTCGCCAGTCACGAAGGGAAGCTTGTTTTCCTTGCAGATCTGGCCGACCTGCGAGGCACCCGCGGCGATGGTGTTGTCGGTGGGGGAGTACAGCGCGTCGACCTTGCCCACGGCAGACTCGACGACGGACTGAATCTCGTTGGAGCTCGAGACGGTGAAGTCAGTGTACTCGAGGCCCAGCTTGTCGAGCTCCTTCTTGGCGGCCTTGATCTGGACGTCGGAGTTGGACTCGGCGGTGCAGTAGAGCAGGCCGACCTTTTTAACGTCGGGCAGGACCTTCTGCATCATCTCGAGCTGCTCGGCGACCGGGGTGAGGTCGGAAGCGCCCGTGACGTTGGTGCCGGGCTTGTCGTTGTCCTGGACCAGGCCGGAGGCGGCGTAGTCGGTGATGGCGCAGCCCACGATGGGGATATCGGCCGTGGCGCCGGCGGCAGCCTGCGCGGCGGGCGTGGCGATGGCATAAATCAGGTTGACGTTGTCGCCCACAAACTTGTCGGCAATGGACTTACACGTGGACTGGTCGTTCTGGGCGTTCTTCTGGTCGATCTTGACCTTAAGGCCGCTCTCCTTGATGGCCTTGACAAAGCCGTCGTTGGCGGCATCGAGTGCGGAATGCTCGGTGAGTTGCAGAACGCCGATGGTGTAGTCGGAACCGGCGGCAGCAGAGCCGGAACCAGAGTTGCCGCCGCATCCGGCGAGCGGGGCGAGCGCGAGCAGGCCGGCGGAGACCAGAAGGCTCCTGCGACTGATGGTGATGTCCTTCATATCATTACCCCCAGTATAAAAATGGCTGGAAACACTGCACTGGGACAAAGTGCAAGTGGAACTTATAGTAGCGCTGATGTCCATTTTTACAACAGCCTGGCGGGTTTTTTAATACAGAATCGGATGGGCGGTACGGGTAGTCGAATGGGCGGCGGAGGGTCTTATGCGGCGGAGGAGGCGTCGTCCTCCTCGTCGAGGGCGGCGAAGAGCTTCTTGCCGTCGAGGAGACGTGTGGTGACGTTTCTCATGCGGCCAATCTCTACGGTGCGCAGCGTGTCATCGGCACCTCGGGCGTCATAGACCGTTCCCAGCAAATACGAGATGCCATCGCGCTGCCTGATGGCAAAGGGGCGGAGTGTCATCCGTGCTACTTCGGTTTCGCCACGTGCCGTGACGCTCGAAATATCAAAACTCACCGTGGTTCCGTGGTCGATGGCCTGCTCGACGAGCTCGCACGTGTCGATGCGCTTGATGGGCGTGCGTGTTGCCTTGGTAGCCTTGCTGCCTGCGCTCGGAACGGGTTCGGGTGTATCGAGGTAGCCGCGAACGTCGGCACTCGCCATGGCAACTAAGTGCTGCGCCATGCTCTTGCGGATAGCGATAGGCGTGGAGCGGTTGCGCATGACCATACCGTGGAGCCGGATGATCTCTTCATCGGTGAGCGGACGGGTAAGAAGTTTGTAGCCCACGCCGCGTTTGTACTCAATTTCGTATCCGGCATGGCGAAGCGCGGAGATGGCGGTGTAGATGCTGCGCCGCGCCGCCGAGATGGGCATGCGGGCGGGGTCGTCGGGATGGGCGAGGCGCCGGATCAACTCATCGGAAAGCATGGCCTTGTCCTCGCCGGTGTTTTCGCTCAAGAGCTGCAGGATGCGAACGGCGCGATAGGCTGCCATCGAGGCGGCGCCTCTCGTCGTGGTGTCGTAGGTTTCAACAGCGGCTTCGGTCATGGTGCCCACGTCCTTTCCGTTTTGGGTGGCGACGGTATGGAGCCTAGGACGTGGGGCTTTCCCAGGGGCGCAGGGCGCTCTGGGCGGTCGGTAGTCGTCGGCAAACGGCGGGTCGAGTTTTCAACAGCCCTGCTCAACTGTCCAAAAACTTGCCAAAAGCTTGACGGATGCTGTTGAAAAAAGCGCCTCTCGACCGATGTCGAGAGGCGCTTGTGCGATGAGCGTTGGCGTGTGGCGACGCGAGCTAGCGTCCGACGATTAGAAGTCGGCGTTGCCCACGGTGCGCGGGTGCGGCAGGACGTCGCGGATGTTGCCCACGCCGGTCAGATACATGACCAAGCGCTCGAAGCCCAGACCGTAGCCGGCGTGCTTGCAGGAACCGTAGCGGCGCAGGTCAAGGTAGTACTTGTACTGCTCGGGATTCATACCCAGGTCCTTGATGCGGGCCTCGAGCAGATCCAGGCGCTCCTCGCGCTGGGAGCCACCGATGATCTCGCCGATGCCCGGCACCAGGCAGTCGGCGGCGGCGACGGTCTTGCCGTCCTCGTTCATGCGCATGTAGAACGCCTTGATCTCGGCCGGGTAGTCGGTCACGAAGGTCGGGCGCTTAAAGTGCTCCTCGGTCAGGAAGCGCTCGTGCTCGGTCTGCAGGTCGATGCCCCAGCTGACGGGGTAATCAAACTGGTGGCCAGCAGCGACTGCCTGCTCCAGGATCTCGACGGCCTCGGTGTAGGTAACGCGGGCAAAGTCGGAGTTGGCGACATGGTCCAGGCGCTCGAGCAGACCCTTGTCCACAAACTTGTTGAGCATATTGAGCTCGTCGGGGCAGGTTGCCATGACGTCCTTGAGGACATACTTGAGCATGGCCTCGGCGTTATCCATGTAGTCGTTAAGGTCGGCAAAGGCCATCTCGGGCTCGATCATCCAAAACTCGGCGGCGTGGCGCGTGGTGTTGGAGTTCTCGGCACGGAAGGTGGGGCCAAAGGTGTACACGTCGCCAAAGGCCATGGCAAAGTTCTCGGCATTGAGCTGGCCGGACACGGTGAGGCTTGCATGCTTGCCAAAGAAGTCCTGGCTCCAGTCGACCTCGCCGGACTCGGTGAGGGGCGGATTTTTGGGGTCGAGCGTGGTCACGCGGAACATCTCGCCGGCGCCCTCGCAGTCACTCGTGGTGATGATGGGGGTGTTGACGTAGACAAAGCCCTGCTCCTGGAAGAAGCGGTGGATGGCGGCAGCCGCGACAGAGCGGATGCGGAACACGGCGCGGAACAGGTTGGTGCGCGGGCGCAGGTGCTGCTGGGTGCGCAGGAACTCGACGGTTGCGCGCTTCTTCTGCAGCGGGTAATCCGGGGCGCTGACGCCCTCGACCTCGATGGAGGTGGCAGAAAGCTCGAAAGGCTGGGGCGCATCGGGGGTCAGCTTGACGGTGCCGGTGCAAATGAGTGCGGCCGAGACGTTTTGATGGGCGATCTCGTCGTAGTTGTCGAGTGCCTCGCGGTTCATGACGACCTGCAGGTCGCGGAAGCAGCTGCCGTCGTTGAGCGTAACAAAGCCAAAGTTCTTCATGTCGCGGACGGACTTGACCCAGCCGGCGACGGTGACGGTCTGGCCGCCGAGCGACTCGGCATCGGCATAGAGCTGCGCGATTTTGGTGCGGTTCACGTATCCTCCAATAACGGTTGAATGATAGTTATCCATACAGTTCGATATTCTAGCAGCTCGGCTCATTTGAGCTATACAGATAAAGCATTGGCGGGATGGTTTTTCAAACGAAAAGCGCCCGCGGCCAAATGGTCGCGGGCGCTTGACGAGGCGCCTTTTGGCTGTGTGGCGTGGGGCCTGGCTACTTGGTCTTGGCAACCAGCAGCGGGTCGCCAAGCTTGACGAGCGGGTTGCCGCCGATAAGCGTTCCAGACTCGCCGACATGGTCGATGCTCTTAAGACGATCGAGCTCGGAGACGATGACGGTCACGATGTCTTCGTGACCAGCGGCCTTAATGGCCTCGCGGTCGAAGCTGATGAGCGGCTGGCCTGCCTTGACCACATCGCCCATCTCGACAAAGCGGGCAAAACCCTTGCCGTTCATTTCCACGGTGCCCAGGCCAACATGGATGAACACGCGCAGGCCGTCCTCGGTGATCATGCCGATGGAGTGGTTGGTGACAGTGGTGGCACCGATGCGGCCGTTGGCGGGCGCATAGATGGTGCCGGTAATGGGCTCGATGCCATAGCCCTGGCCAAGCATGCCCGAGGCGATCGTCTCGTCGGGAACCTCGTTCAGGTTGACGAGCACGCCGTTGACGGGGGCATAGATGACGCCTTCGCGGGTAGCGAAGCTTGCTGCGGGCGGAACGGACGCCTCGCCGGTCGAGGTGAAGGTGGACTTAAGCGAATCGAGCAGACCCATAGTTGCCTCCAACTTAAATAGGCGCATATCGCGCGTTTGGTTTGCCGGAAACGTTTCACATGTGTTTCGCGGCTTGGTCAACGCCCCTATTCTACGCTGCTCAACGATACCTCTGAACTGGGATTATGTGATATATCAGTTGAAGGGAAACTTATTGCCGGAGTGTTTCTGCGCCACGGGTTCAAGTGGGGTACGCTTGAAGGCGAAAAATAAGGGCGCATAATTTGCGCGAAGGGAGCACATATGATTGTCGAGAACCATGCGCTGTGGGGCGAGGAGCCGACCGAGGATTATCCGGCGACGTTTACGTATTTGGGTGCCGAGCCGTTGCCCGATAAACCGAATGGCCGCCGCCCCGCGGTGATTATCTGTGGCGGAGGTGCGTTTACGCATATCGCTCCGCATGAGCAGGATCCTGTGGCGTTTGCGTTTTTGGATCACGGTTACCAGGCCTTTGTGCTCAACTATGTCACGAGTTCTACGGGTGACGTGAGCTTTCCGCACCCCCAGGCAGATCTTGCCAAGATGGTCGCCACGGTGCGCGCCAACGCCGACGAGTGGCATGTCGATCCTAAGCGCGTGTGCGTCGTGGGCTTTTCTGCTGGCGGCATGATTTGCGCCTCGCTGGCAACACAGTGGAAGACCGGCCCCTTTGCGGCACTTGCCGGGGCGCGTCCGGACGACATTCGTCCCGATGCCGTGGTGCTGGGCTATCCATTGCTCGACTTTGCCTATGTGCGCGACATGCAGACGCGCGATCCGCGCATTGACTTGCGTGTGCCCAAGACGGGCGGCAAGACGGGGCGCGATTTGCTCAACGACTACCTGTCGATGGTGACGGGCGGCGAGGCAACTGACGAGCATCTGGCCGACATCTGCCCCACCACGCATGTTTCGCGTCAGATGCCACCGACCTTTGTGTGGGGCGTGTCCGACGACAAGACGGCGCCGATCGCGCAGGTCTACCCGTTTGCGCAGCGCATGGCCGAGGAGGGCGTTGCATGCGAGATGCACGTCTTCGACCAGGGTGGTCACGGCCTTTCGCTCGGCAACGCCAACACCGCGGTCGACAACGAGGACAAGCAGGTGGCGGTCCGTCCCTGGATCCGCCTAGCCTTCCGCTTCCTGGAGCGCCACGGGTTTTAGTTACGGCGTTTTACCAAACGCCGTAACCACTTGACGCTGCAAGCCCGCCAGGGCGGCAATCTGTCGATTGAACATCGTTGTGTGTTCGCGCTATCATGCGTGGTTAAATGGTTAGCCATGGCAAACGGTTAGCCAAGATAAACAAAATGCAACGCCCTGCGGGCGCCGGGGGAGGAACACGGACGTGAAGCTCGATACACTCGAGATTGGAAAGGACGCCGTTGTCGCATCGGTGGCATCGGACGATCAGGCACTCCGACAGCATATTTTGGACATGGGTCTAACGCCGGGCACCGAAGTCACCATGATGAAGTACGCCCCCATGGGTGACCCGCTCGAGATCCGCCTGCGTGGCTACGAGTTGACACTGCGTAAGGACGATGCCGCTCGCATCGAGCTCGTGGGTATTCACGACACCGATACGGGTCCGCGCGCTAACGCCGCAATCGGCACGACGGAGCATCCGGCCCTGGGCGAGGGGACGTATTCGCCCCGTGCGGCAAAGACGGCCGTGCCAGAGGGCGCGCCGCTGCACTTTGCCCTCGCCGGCAACCAAAACTGCGGCAAGACCACGTTATTCAACCAGCTGACGGGCTCCAACCAGCACGTCGGTAACTTTCCCGGCGTGACGGTCGACCGCAAAGATGGCACCATCCGTAACCATCCCGAGGCGAGCGTTACCGACCTGCCCGGCATTTACTCCCTGTCGCCGTACACAGGCGAGGAGGTCGTGAGCCGTCAGTTCATCCTCGACGAGCGTCCGGACGCCATCATCGACATCATTGACGCCACCAACATCGAGCGCAACCTGTACCTGACACTGCAGCTCATGGAGCTTGACCGTCCTATGGTCATCGCGCTCAACATGATGGACGAGGTGACCGCCAACGGCGGCGCCGTAGACGTCAACTTGCTCGAGAGCCTGTTGGGCGTGCCCGTTGTCCCCATTAGCGCTGCCCGCAACGAGGGCATCGGCGAACTGGTGGACCACGCCCTGCACGTGGCGCGGTTCCGCGAGCGCCCTGGTCGCCTGGACTTTTGCGCGCCCGACGGTCCGGACGGCGGTGCGCTGCATCGCTGCATCCACGGTATTGCTAACCTGATCGAGGACCATGCCGTGACGGCGCACATCCCGGTGCGCTTTGCGGCGACCAAGCTGGTCGAGGGCGATGAGCTGGTAACCGAGGCGCTTCACCTGGATCGCAATGAGCTCGACGCTATCGAGCACATCATCACCCAGATGGAGGGCGAGGCCGGCACCGACCGCCTATCTGCGCTGGCCGATATGCGTTTTAGCTTTATCGGCGACGTGTGCGGGCGTTGCGTCGTCAAGCCGCACGAGAGCCGCGAGCACGTGCGCTCTGTCAAGATTGACCGCATCCTGACAGGTCGTTACACAGCCATTCCGGCGTTTCTGGTGATCATGGGCCTCGTCTTTTGGCTGACGTTTGGCGTGATCGGCGCGGCGTTGCAGGGACTCATGGAGGACGGTATCGCTGCCATCATCGCCTCGGCCGATGCGGGCCTCAAGGCGTTCGGTACCAACGACGTGGTGCGCTCGCTGGCTGTCGACGGCGTGCTTACGGGCGTGGGCAGTGTGCTGACCTTCCTGCCGATTATCGTCGTGCTCTTTTTGTTCCTCTCCATTCTGGAAGACTCCGGATACATGGCGCGCGTGGCCTTTGTCATGGATAAGGTGTTGCGTCGCTTTGGCCTGTCGGGCCGCAGTTTCGTGCCCATGCTCGTCGGTTTTGGCTGCACCGTGCCGGCTATCATGTCGACCCGTACGCTCCCATCCGAGCACGACCGCAAGATGACGGTCATGCTCAC
>CAVEET010000083.1:0-2338 GCA_963614835.1 Bulleidia sp.
TGCAGGATATGCCTCCGTACCGCAGCGAGATCTGTCTTCCCGTTTTTTACGGTACGCAGATCCTTGGCGTGCTGGAAGTTGGTTGGAAACGCCCCCAGGCACCGCTCGCCTATGACGTTAATGTACTCGAGGTCATTTGCGATTACCTGTCTATCCAGCTGGTCGGCATGGCATCGAGCCTTCGTTCTCGTCGTACGGCCGAGCTTGGCCGCTCGCTCAATGTCTTACGTGATGAGTTGTTTACCTTTCTAGACGATTCCGCCGCGGCTACCCAGGCGGTATCGTCCGAGATCTGCAATATGCTCAACTGCCATTTTTGTCCTGTTGAGTATGACGCCAGTCTGGACTCCTACGTCATAGATTTTGAAGGCGGCAGTCGCGTTGCCTTGCCGGACGATCCCGAGAAGCTTTTCTTTTCCACGACGGCGCCGGCGGCACGTCTGGGGGCTGGCCCTGATGGCTTTGAGGCATCTGTTTTGGGCGGCACGAGTGCCGAGGACCTTAAACACGTCCGTATAACTCGCGTTGACGAATCGATGCCTATGGGAGGCTGGCTTAGGGCGCATGGTCTGCCTTGTCAAGGTCTCTACGTCGACTCCGGCATCGAGGCAGGGCGCCTGCGCTCTGAGGGTGATGGCAAACACAGTAACGACGCGATTGTTCCTGCTTCTGTTGCGAAGAGCCCGACTACGCGCGCGCTGCTGCTTCGTGATGGTAGCCAAGAGCCGATTGATGACCTTGAATATGACTACTTGGTGCACTTGGCGCATGACTTTGAACTGATCTACGAAGGCGAATCTCAAAAGCGCGAGGAGCGCCATATCGCTCAGACCCTCCAGATCGGCATGAGAAATTCCCTGGGGGATGTTCCGGGTATCGCAACCGATTCGGTGTACCTGTCTGCCACGAATTCGGCGTTGGTCGGCGGCGATTTCTATACGCTCATTCGTCTTCCCGACGACTGCGCCGTCATGATTCTGGGTGATGTGTCTGGCAAAGGCATTGAGGCCGCATCGATGTCCGCGCTCGTCAAGACGGCCCTGACGGCATATGCCTGGGAGGGCGCTGGACCGGCCCCGGCCCGCATGGCACGCTCCCTTAACAGCATGCTCATGGGCTTTTCGAGGGTCGAGACGTTCGTGACAGCCTTTATCGCCAAGATTGACCTTAAAGCCGGACGCGCAACGTATTGTTCGGCGGGCCATCCTCCGACCATGGTCATCAGGCCAGAGTCGATGCCGCTGGGTGGCGGCGAGTCCCGTGGGGGAGAGGTCGAGCTGCTTGGATGCCAATCGGGCGTAATCGGTGCCTTTGAGAGCATGGTGTACGAGACAGGCGTGTTTACGTTCGCCCCCGGCGACATGCTCTTCATGTATACGGATGGAACGATTGAGGCCCGCGACCGCACCGGAGCGTTCTTTGGCGAGCAGCGCTTGCGCGACCTTCTGCTTTCTGTTTCGGGGGAGGGCGTGTCGGGCATTTGCGGCAAGGTCTTGGGCGAGCTTGACCGATTTACCGAATCGGCGCTGGACGATGACATTGCATTGGTGTCCCTTGAGTTTTTACGGGGTCGTTCATAGACGACGCTGGGCGGGCTGAATCCGTACGGTTGGGGAAACGAATGCATCGAGTGGGCTTTTTTGGGGAACCATGGTCATATGAATGAGTGGAATGACATAGCGGTTTTGACGCCACCAGGCGATATCGACATCGCCACGGTGCCTGCGCTGCGTCGGCGGTTGGATGCTTTGATTGGCCGCGGCGTGCGTCGTGTCGTCATCAACTGTCAGGCTGTTAGCTTTATCGATTCGACGGGCTTGGCATTCCTGCTTACGCGCGCTCGTGAGCTCATGAGGCGAGAAGGCCTGCTTTCGCTCGTCAATGCATCAGGTGAAGTTGTTCGCTTTTTGGAGATTGCTCGTCTTGTCGATATCCTTCATGTCGCGGGGCCGGCACGGGAGTCTATTCCCGCTATTCCGGTGGGGGAGCTGCCTCGCTGGAGTAAGAGCGTCGAGGTCCGTCAGGGTATCGAGAATCTTCCATACTACCGACATCGCATCGCCGAACTCCTTGAATCGCTTCCGTTGCGCCGTGACGAGCGCTACGATGTCGCATTGGCGTCGGGGGAGGCGCTGGGTAATGCCTATGACCATGCGGGCGGCATCGGGTGCGTCCTGACGGTTCAAGCCTATGGCGATCGCGTTGTGGTTGAGGTGCTTGATCGAGGTGCCGGCTACTCTATCGATGAAACGAGCGAACCGGTCGCATCTGAGGAGCGCGGCCGTGGTATCAAGCTTATGCGTATGCTCGTCGATAACGTGGAGGTTGCTCGTCGTAC
>CAVEET010000084.1:0-16512 GCA_963614835.1 Bulleidia sp.
CCGGCAACGACCACGGCGCATACGGGCGCCATTATGCGTTCCCCTGTTTGGTGCCCTTCATGCGGTACAGCGAGTCCGCAAGAATGGCAGGGTTGTTGACGCCAAAGTCGCCCAAGCGCTCCGGATCCTCGCTGATGTCGTCCATGAGCTCCTGCAGCGAGCCATACTCGTCGACGATCTTCTCGGCCACGCCGTCGCGCACGACGGACACGCGCGAAAGCGTGCGCAGGCCCAGCGGCGTCATGACGGAGTCCTCGTCCAAGTCGTCATAGCCCAGAACTGCCGCCACGTGCTGCGGGTCGGACAGGTCCTTAGGCGTCATGCGGCTCAGCTCGGCGCGGATCTTTTCGGCGTTGGCCTCGGAGGAATCGCTCGCGTAGTCGCGAATCATCAGGTCGTACTCGGTATCCATGCTGGAGCCGGCGAGCTGCTCGAGCTGCATCTGCACGAGCTTGCCCTGGTTGCCCAGCTTGACAATGCAATCCTTAAGCTCGGTCTTTGCCTGCTGCATGATCTCGAAGCTCGAAAAGATGCCGGTGATGTCGGCGAGCGTGACGTAGTCGTCGAGCTCAAGGGCTGTCAGGCGCAGCAAGGAGCGATCGAGCGACTGACGAGTGGTCTGAAGCGTGGCGACGAGCTGGTTGACCGAGCTCATGATGGTAGTGACGGGCTGGATCTCATAGCTCTTACCGTGGACGTACACGTTGACGACGGCGCGACGGGCCGAAACCGAGATCACGATGGCATCGGTGAGCACCGACATGCGAGCGGCAGTACGGTGACGCATGCCCGTCTCACTCGTGGCAAGCGAGGGATCGGGATTGAGGTGGAAGTTGGCGCGCAGGATCTGGGTGAGGTCGCCATCGATAACGATGGCGCCGTCCATCTTGGAAAGCTCGAACAGGCGGTTCGAGGTAAACGAAATGTTGAGCGGGAAGCCGTCGTTACCGGCAGCGAGCACGTTTTCGGTGTCGCCGACGCAGATAAGGGCGCCCAGGTGACCGGCGATGATCATGTCGAGGGCGGTGCGAATCGGCTGACCAGGTGCCGTCAGGCGGATGGCCTGTTCCATACGCTTTTGCAGCTCGTTCTTATCCAAGGCATCGCTCCCATCGTATACGCTCCATAAACGCTAAATAGTTTCTCACGGTTTGTCCCTGCGGCGCTTGCGAAATCCGATGCTTACAGAATGAGCGAACACAGCTGAGAGCCCAACCCAAATCAGCTGTTCATGTGGTAGCATCGGGATTCGCATAAATGAGGGAGTAGTCGCGTGATCGGGTTCGCCTCCGGTGGCGCGGCAAGTCAACACACTGGCCGATGCGGCCTGGCTTGCCTTAATGAACGAGACTCGTGGCTGTGCGCGCAACGCGTACGCCACGGGTCTTTTTTGTTACTCCCCCAAGAGGTACACGCGGGCCCGCCCGCAGAGAGGGAGCCAGACTATGGGACTCGCAGAGCTTGTGTTGCTCGCTATCGGCCTTTCTATGGACGCTTTTGCCGTATCCATCTGCAAGGGCCTTGGCATGAAAAGGATCAACCTTAAGGTCGCCGTGATACTCGGCCTGTTCTTTGGCGGTTTCCAGGCCGGCATGCCCGTAATTGGGTGGGCCCTTGGTAGCCAGTTCATGGGCATCATCAGCCCCATCGACCACTGGATCGCCTTTATCCTGCTCGCCTTTATCGGCGGCAAGATGCTGTGGGAAGCCTTTACTGAGGACGAGAACGAAGGCGACGGCAAGGATGCCGAAAAGATCGACCTGGGCGAATATCTAATCCTTGCCATCGCCACCTCGATTGACGCGCTTGCCGTGGGCATCTCGTTTGCCGCGCTCTCGGTCGATATCGTTCCCGCCGTGTCGCTCATTGGCATCACGACCTTTGTCTTCTCCGTTGCCGGCGTAGCGATCGGCCACACCTTTGGCGCGCGCTACGAAAAGCCCGCCACCATCGTGGGTGGCGTCGTGCTCGTCCTCATCGGCCTCAAGATTTTGCTGGAGCATCTGGGGATTTTGGCGCTGTAAAACACCCTTCAAAACTAAACGTCCGGATGAGGCCTCATGCAGAGTTTTGCATGAGGCCTTTTCATGCAGACTTTTGCATGTCATACTATGATGCAAAAGTCTGCACGTTAGGAGATCGCCGTGGATACCCTTCCCATCACCACACCGCGCCAAGCTGGCATCTACGTGCGCCAGGCACGCGAGGCTCAGGGTCTCACCCGTGCCGCCCTCGCTAATAAGGCCGGTGTTTCGGAGCGCCTGCTCGCATCGCTCGAGCTGGGAGATGCCACGGGCATTCGGCTCGACAAGCTGTTGACCGTCTTTAACGCACTCGGCATAGGTCTCTTTGCGCAAAGCGATAACGACTCCATCGCATCGCCCTCCGAACATCCGATGACGATAGCGGACCTCCCTATCGCGAACTCGAATGCCCTGCCAAAGCCAAGCGTAGGCAGACGACCCGCTCGACAAGGAACGCCAGCTTTCTATGGTGCCTTGCTGGCCCAAATCGCAGCCGAGCAAGGCCTTTCCGGCACTTCAGACCTCTCCTTTGGCTGTAAGGTTGTGAAATAAATGGCAGAAATGGAGCTTGCGACCCTCATTTGTGGCGAAATCGCCGGCACTCTCCGGCAAGACGAGCATGGACTCTGCAGCTTTGTATACGCCCCAACCTATCGCGGAGCACCGCTATCGTTAACAATGCCGCTTTCCAATCGCACATATGGCCATAACATCGTCCGTCCGTTCCTATTTGGCCTTTTGCCCGACAGCCAAGAGCAGCGTCGCGCTATTGCCGCCGAGCATGACGTTGCATCCAACAACCCCGTCGCCCTCTTGTGCCATATCGGTCTTGACTGCGCGGGGGCCGTTCAGTTTTGTCGAGCCGATCAATTAGATGCCGCCCACGGCAGGGTCTCAGCATACCGCCCGCTTACCAATTCTCAAATCGCTCACAAGCTCAAAGCAATTCGCGATGACGAAAGAGAGACATGGATGGGCTCCAACGAAAGCTGGTCCCTGGGCGGCAACCAAGGCAAATTTGCACTAGCTTGGCATGATGGACAATGGTGCGAATGTCTAGGGTCATCCCCCACTACCCATATCTTCAAAAATGGTGTCGTTGGGTTCAAACATCAGGCCTTAAACGAATTCGTCTGCATGAAAACAGCTCGGCGTGTTGGCATTCCAACTGCCAACGTCTCCTATTGCACATTTGAAGACGAAGCTGCGCTCGTCGTTGAACGGTACGACAGAATGGTCAATAGCAGCGGAAATATCGAAAGGCTGCATCAGGAGGACTTTTGCCAGGCACTCGGTGTATTGCCAACCCAGAAATACACCGCCGACGGAGGACCAACTACACGAGACATCCAAGAACGACTGATTAACACAGTCCCCCACCACATGAATCTTGTGCTTTTTACCTATATGTTGTTCTATAACGCCATTATCGGAGCGCCTGACGCACACGCTAAAAACTACTCGCTCATCCTAGGCAAAGGCACAAACGCGGCGCTCGCACCCATGTACGATGTCGCGTCGGGTTTGGCATATGAGCGCATGCGCCGCCGAGCGCGCCTCGCCATGAGCGTTGGCGGCGAAAATCGTGTGGGGCGCATCGGTCCAGGCGCTATCCGCCGATACCACGGTATGGGCGACCCCGCGCTGGAGGCGGCACTCACCGATGCCGGGCTATCCGAGAAGTTTTGCTTTGCGACCATGATGGACCTCGCCTACGAGGTACCCATTTGCATGGAAGAGGTCATGGACGAATACGCCGACCTGCCCGGCATGGCGGACCTGCGCGAGCATATGCTCGGCCCCGTCTGCGAAAACTGCCAGCGCACCCTCGACCTCATCAAGGCGGATATCGGCTAGGTGTCCGTAATCTCCCATTTCCCAAAAGAAGAGAGGGGGCACCCGTCGCAAAAGCTCGGGTGCCCCCTCACGCAATGTCATTTGCAATCCACCAGCACGTGGCTCGGACTGCTGCTAGCACAACCTTTACGCAGCGAGGCGCTTGAGCACGTCGATGAGCAGCTCGTAGAAGCGCTCGGCAGAAGCGAGCTCCATGCTCTCGTCCGGGGTGTGGACATCGGAGAGCGTCGGGCCCACGGCGATGGCGTCCAGGCCGTGCAGGGCCTCGGCAAACAGGCCGCACTCAAGGCCGGCGTGAATGGACTCGATTCGTAGCTCGGAGCCAAAGAGCTCGCGATAGCTCTCGACAAAGATGTCGCGGACCGGCGAATGCTCGGCATAGCTCCAGCCGGGATACTCGAACTCAAACTTGGCGTCGAATCCCAGGACATCGGCCAGCGTCTGCAGGCGGTCCTTGAACTCGTTCTGCAGCGAGGTGATCGAGGAGCGCGGGGACAGCATGATCTTGACTTGGTCGTCAGAGGTGGCAACCACGCCGATGTTGGAGGAAACCTCGACGGAGCCGTCGGTGGCGACGTTGCGGCGGATCACACCGTTGGGGGCAAGACGCAGAGCGCGAATAAGGGCAAGTGCGGACTTCTCGTCCATGGCCTCGACCTCAGCGTTGTCGGCAATCTCAACCGTGCAGGTAAAGCCGGGGTCGAAGACCTCGAGCTCGGCAGTAACGTCGGCGATGATGCCCTTTGCGATCTGGGCCGCGGCCTCGGCGGCAGCGTGGTCGGCGTAGACCAGAACAGCCTTGCACTCACGGTTGATGGCGTTGTCCTTGGTGCCGCCGTTAAAGCTAACGATGGCGGGCTCGCCGGCAACCATCAGGCGGTCGATGATGCGGGCCATGATGAGGTTGCCGTTGCCGCGCTCCAGGTTGATATCGCTGCCGGAGTGGCCGCCCAGCAGGCCGGAGATGTCGAGCGTGAGGGTGCTACCGGTCTTGTGCTCGCGCACGATCGGGCAGGTGTAGGTAACGACGACACCGCCGGCGCAGCTGACGGTAGCAACGCCCTCTTCCTCGGAGTCAAGGTTAATCATGGTGCGGGCGCTAATCTGGGACTTGTCGAGCGTCTCGGCGCCGACCAGGCCAGTCTCCTCGTCGGTGGTGAATACGCACTCGAGGGCGGGGTGAACAATCGAATCGTCATCGAGAACAGTGAGCATCAGAGCGACGGCAATACCGTTGTCGGCGCCCAGAGTGGTGCCGTTAGCGGTGAGGACGCCGTCCTTGACGACCAGGTCGATACCATCAGTCGTAAAGTCGTGCTCAACGGAGCCCAACTTGTCGCACACCATGTCGATGTGGCCCTGCAGCATCACGGTCGGGGCATTCTCGGCGCCGGCAGATGCGGGCTTGCGAATGATGACGTTGTAGACCTCATCCTGATACACATCGAGACCGCGCTCCTTGGCAAACGCGACCAGGAAATCGCTGATGCCCTTCTCGTTGCCAGACCCACGGGGGATCGCGCTGACCTCCTCAAAGAAATGGAACAGCTGGGCGGGCTCGTAACCGGTAATCTTGTAGTCCATGGTGCCTCCTTGGCGCAACTGGTTAGACAGTAAGACATGCGACTTGTATATTCCCAGACTTTGCGTGCATAAACCAGTCGAAAACGCCGAGCGCCCTCGCATCATCGGCTAACGGTGGACCGCATAGCGTAACGGTCACAACTTCCGCAGCTCTACAAATCGAGGCGCCCTTTCCGGAGCGCCTCGATTGCGCGTATCAAATTGTCGCCACGCCCTACAGCGCGCCAGAGCCGGCTTGCATCATGCCACCGGGGCCCGAGCTCACGCCGCTGCTCACAGGCGCGGCGTTTCCGGTGTGCGGCGCCGCCGGAGCGGTATCGCCCCCGAGCGCACCCGCCGGACGCGGCGCCGGGATCTCGCCCGTGCCGTGGCTAAAGACAAACTTGCCATCGGCCACGTCGCACAGGACGGTATCGCCCTCGCCCCACTCGCCGGCCAGAAGCTCCTCGGACAGCGGGTCCTCGATGAGTTTTTGAATAGCACGGCGCAGCGGACGCGCACCGTTGGTGAGGTCGGTGCCCTCGGCCACGATCTTGTCATAGGCCGCGTCGGTGAGCTTGATGTTCATGCCGTTGGCAATCAAACGCTGACGCAGGTCGTCCACCAGCAGGTGCGCGATCTTGGTGAGATTCTCGCCCGAGAGCTTCTGGAACACCACAATGTCATCGATACGGTTGAGCAGCTCGGGGCGGAACAGGCGCTTGAGCTCGCCCATCGCACGGCCACGGATCTCACTCGACGTGAGACCCTGCTCGCCGGTGGTGCCAAAGCCCACGCTCGCATCCTGCGCAATCTCACGGGCGCCCACGTTGGACGTCATGATGATCACGGTGTTGCGGAAGTCAACCGTCTTGCCCTGGCTATCGGTCAGACGACCCTCCTCCAGCACCTGCAGCAAGATGTTGAAGATATCGGGGTGCGCCTTCTCGATCTCGTCGAACAGCACGACCGAGTACGGATGGCGACGAACGGCCTTGGTGAGCTGGCCGCCCTCGTCGTGGCCCACATAGCCCGGGGGGCTACCGATGAGCTTGGAGACCTCGAACTCACTGCCAAACTCCGACATATCGAAGCTGATGAGCGCGTCCTTGCTGCCAAAGAGATACTCGGCGAGCGTCTTGGCGAGCTCGGTTTTGCCCGTGCCGGTGGGGCCCAGGAAGATAAAGCTGCCGCCGGGGCGACGCGGGTCCTTGAGCGGCGAGCGGCTGCGGCGCACGGCCTTGGCAACGGCCTCGACGGCCTCGTCCTGACCGATGATGCGCGTCTTGAGCACGCTTTCGGCCTGCAGCAGGCGGCGGCTCTCGCTCTCGGTGAGCGAGGACACCGGCACGCCCGAGGTCACGGACACGATGTCGGCAATCTGGGAGACATCGATGGTGAGCGGGCTGGCGTCGAGCTCGGCCGTCCAGGCAGCCTTGGCCTCGGCGAGCTCAATCTCGGCGGCCTTCTGCTGCTCGGTGATCTCGGCGGCCTTGTTCATGTCGTCGCTCTCGGTGGCCTCCTGCGCGGCGGCCTTGAGCTCCTCTATGCGATGCTCGGCCTCGCGCACCGGCTCGGGCGCACGATTCGCGGCGATGCGAGCGCGGGCACCGGCCTCGTCGATGAGGTCGATGGCCTTATCGGGCAGGAAGCGATCCTGGATGTAGCGGTTGGAAAGGTTCGCGGCAGCCTCGATAGCGCCCTGCGTGTAGCGCACATGGTGGTGCTCCTCGTAGCGCGGCTTAAGCGCGGTCAGGATCTTGACGGTGTCCTCGACGCTCGGCTCCTCGACATCGATAGTCTGGAAGCGACGCTCGAAGGCTGGGTCTTTGGTGAGGTACTTGCGGAATTCCTCGGCCGTGGTGGCGCCAATAATCTGGAAGGCACCGCGTGCAAGCACGGGCTTGAGCATGGAGCTCGCATCGATGGAGCCCTCGGCAGAACCGGCACCGATGATGGTGTGCATCTCGTCAATAAACAGGATGACGTCGTCAGCCTCGGTGGCCTCCTGGATCACGTTCTTGAGGCGCTCCTCAAACTCACCGCGATACTTGGCGCCCGCAACGAGGCCCGGCAGGTCGAGCGTCCAGATGTTCTGGTTCATGAGGTTCTCGGGCACGTTGCCGGCAGCGATCTGCTGCGCCAGGCCCTCGACGATGGCCGTTTTGCCCACGCCGGGATCGCCCAGGATAAGCGGGTTGTTCTTGGTGCGGCGCGAAAGGATCTCCATCATACGCTGGACTTCCTTTTCGCGACCAATTACAGGGTCGAGCTCGCCGTCGCGCGCCTTCTGCGTGAGGTTGGTCGCGAACTGCTTAAGCGTATCGGTGCCACCCCCCCTTTGCTGAGAGGTATCCGAGCCGCTAAAGAACGGCAGGCCCGCACCGGGACGACCAGCACCGGCGCCGGCGAGCGGACGCTTCTTGTCCTGGTCCTTGGCGGTGAGTTTCTCGATAGCCTTTTTGATGGAGGCGGACGACACACCCAGGCGCATGAGGATGTCCATGGCCATGCCGTTGCCCTCTTCGACGATGCCGATCAGCAAGTGCTCGGTCGACACGTAGGTCTGGTTGTTCTCGCGCGCCACGCGGAATGAACGCTCCATCACGCTAATGACGAGCGGCGTAAAGGCGAGCTTGGCCGCCTCGGTCTCCTCACTGGGCTCGGGAACCGTGGTCTGGACCTCTTTGAGAGTATCCATGATGTCATCGTAGGAGATGTCGAGCGAACGCAGCGCCTCGGCGGCAATGCCCTCGTCCTCCTTGGCAAGCGCGAGCAGCAGGTGCTCGGTGCCCACCTTATTTGAATGAAGATCGAGCGCCTCTTGCTTGGCCATGGACATGACCTTACGCGCACGATCGGTAAATCTATCTAACATGCTCGTTTCCTTACATGAGTTCATCGAAATCAAAACGCCCGCCCGTCGGCGGCGCTTTTGTCTCTTTACCCACAGGTCGTCTATGTTAACAGCTGGAGGAATATCTATAAACCCGGCTCACATGAATGCAGGTTATGACCGCATCGCGGGACTCACCGCGCGATGCGCGACGGGCGCCCCGCAAGAGAAACCCTAGGCGTCTTTCACCACGTCGGGACTCGTCGCACGCGATGCGCGATAGGCATCGGCCTCCTTGGAGACGCGTTCGAGCAGCTCGGATGTATCGACGCCCTCGACTTGCGCGACCGTTTCCACCGTCTGCATGGCGACCGCCCTCAGGTACGCGCACGCGCTGTCCCCCAGCTGCTCGAGGTCTATCTCCTCGCCGCCCTCCCGGGCAAAGCCGACCGCCATCACAAAGCCCATGATGCCCGAGACCAGAAAGCCCACCGCAAAGCTCGAATCTGCCTTGAGCTCTTCTCCGTCGGGGTGGACGATCTCTCTCACGCGGTCGATGATGATCGTATGGATGCCCTGCACGACCTGCTCGGCGGCACCCGCCCTCATGGTGATGACGATGCGCCGCAGCAGGCAGCGGACGTCGCGCCGGTCGAACGCCGAAAGGTCGCCCTCGCTCGAAAAATGCCAGAGGGCATCGGTGATGAGCTCGTTATCCTGCAGCAGCTGGGCTATGGCGATGGCGACGAGTTCATCGAAATCGTGAAAATAGTAGTAAAACGTTCCGCGATTGCACTGGGCGGCGCGGGTCACCTCGCCAACCGACAGCTCGAAGATGCTGTTGTTCTCGATGAGCTCCCAAAACGCCTCGATGATACGGGTGCGTGCATCGGGCGCATCGGCGTCCTTACGCGGTCTCGCCATGCGCCTCACCGCACCCCTGCGCCTTGGCGTTCATGATGAGCATCTGAAGACGGTTCTCCACGTTGGCGAAGCTCACGTCGGGATCGTAGTCGAGCGGCAGGAACTGCGCCGTGGGATACTGCTCCTTGAGCGCATGGATGAGCCCGCGCCCCACGACATGGTTGGGCAGACACCCGAACGGCTGCAGGATCACGAAGTTGCGGCAGCCGCGCTTGGCGTGCTCGAGGATCTCCGCCGGAATCAGCACGCCCTCGCCCGCATCGAACGTATGGTGCAGGATCTTATCGCTCGCGCGCACGAGCTCGGGCATGCGCGTCGGCGGCTCGTAGAGCGGGCTCGCCGCGCCCAGGCGGTCGCAACGGTCGTGCGCGAGCTCGAACAGGTTGTCCGCCGTGGCGTACCAGGCCTTTTCGGGCAGCGACAGGTCGACGTGGAACTCGCGCGACTGCGCATGCTTGTAGAAATAGGTCTTGCGGATCACGTCGGTCATGCGCGCCTCGATGACCTCGAGCCCGTTGTCCTCGAGGTAGCGCTCGATCTCGTGGTTGGCGCCGAGATGGAAATTGAGCAGGTACTCGCCCACGATGAGAACGGTCGGATGCGGGTTCGAGCGGTCGTACGGAACGGCGTCCATGATCGCAAGCGCGCGTTTGAAGCCCGTCGCCTGGCCTCTCAGCCCGGAGCGCTCCATGCCCTCGATAACCTCATCGAGCGCGCGGTCGAACGCAGCGTCCGCCGCGCCCTTCTCGAGCTCGTAGGGACGGATGCGCCTAAGCATGGCCTCGAGGGCATCGATCATGGGAAGACCGTAGGCGATCTGGATGCTCGGGCCAAGGCCGAGCTTGAAGCCCGGATGCGCATTGTGGGCATCGACGTCGTCGTTGGTGAGCACCGGGACATAGTCGTATCCCGCGTCGTCGAGCGCGCGGCGCAGCAGGGGCATGTAGTGCGTCAGGCGGCAGTCGCCGATATACTTGCCAGTCACCACGGCGACGTCGTGCGGGTCGTACTTACCGCTCTCGAGTGCCGCGAGCGCCTCGCCGATCACGATTTGCGCGGGGAAGCAGATGTCGTTGTGCACATAGCGTTTGCCCAGGCGGATGGCATCCTCGCGCCCGATATCAAGGGCCTCGGCGCGCACGCCCTGATTGCGCATCGCCGCGGTCATGAGCCTGCAGAACGCATGGGAGGTGTTGGGGACCAGCGCGATCTTGTCGTGCCGGTCGCGCTTGGTGTACTTGACCTTATACGGGTCGTCGAGCGGATGGACCGCGTGCACCCGGGCGCCCTCGGCACGCTCCTCCGCGCGACGACGGTTGACCGACTCGATAAACGAACGCACGCGAATGCCCATGGGACCGGCGACGTCGCTCTCATCGAGCTTGATCATCATCGGAACCTTGGAGCCCATCTCGCCCATCATGCGCGCGATCTCGTCGGTGAGATACGCATCGTGGCCGCAGCCGAAGCTGCCCATCTGCACGAGCTCGAGCTCGGGCGTCGATGCGACGATGACCGCGCACGACAGCATGCGCGCATGGTAGTTGTTCACGATGTCGATGCGGCTGTTGGAAAGATCGACGTTGCAGACCCCCGGCACCGCATCGGGCGTCAGCACGGGGATGCCGCGCTCAGAGAAGAGCTTGGGCAGCCCGTGGTTGACCAGCGGGTCGTTGTGGTACGGGCGCGAAGCGATCACCACCGCGTAGCCGCCGTCCTCGCGCATGTTCTCGAGCACCTGCCTGCCGCGCAGCTGCAGCTGGTTCTCAAACGTCTCCTGCGCGCGGTCCGCCTGCTCGGTCGCCTTGGCAACCAGGTCGGCATCGATATCGAAGGTCTCCTTGCACCACGCCTTGAGCTGGCGGTTTCGGTCGCCCTCGTCGTACCAGTGGAACAGCGGCGTATCGAACGGAACGCCGAAACGCTCCTCCGGGTTATCGGAATTGCGCATCACGTAGGGGTATCCCTTTACGACGGCGCACATCCACTCGCTGGTAGAGGCGGTGTTTTCGGTGGGCACCGTCGTGATGATGGGCATGAAGATGCGGTCGACGCCGGCGTCGACGAGATTGCGGATGTGCCCGTGGACGAGCTTGGCCGGGAAGCACACGGTGTCGGATGTGACGTGCGCCAGACCGCGCTCGTACATCGCCTTGGTGCTGCGTCCCGAGACGCGCACCTTAAAGCCGAGCGTGCTGAAGAACGTCGACCAGAACGGCATGGTGTCCCAGAACTCGAGCACACGGGGAATGCCGATCGTGACATCGCGCCCCCCGCAGACGGGAACCGTGGGGTACGACTCGAACAGCAGCTCCTCGCGGTCGACAAAGAGATTGGGGGCAGCCGCGGTCCGGTCGCGCCCCGTGCCGGGTGCCCGTGCCTCGCAAGCACCCTGCGGACGCAGCTCCTCCGCCGCGGGAACCTCGCGCACGAGCTCATCCCATGAGATGGCGCCGCCGCGCGGGCAGCGATTGCCCGTGACGTAAAGCGAGCCGTCGCCAAATGCCACGACCGCGCGCTGGCAGCGGTTGTTGCACCGACGGCAGGTAACGCCGCCGAACTCGCGATGCTCGAAGCGCTCCACGGCATCGAGCCCGATAAACGACGTGTCGGCGTCGCCCTTGCGGCATTCCTCGCGCGCGAGCAGGGCGATACCGATAGCGCCCATCAGCCCCGGGTGGGGCGCACGCGTGACGGGTTTGCCCAGATACTGCTCGAATGCGCGCAGCACCGCGTCGTTTCGGAACGTGCCGCCCTGGACGACGACTTTGTCGCCCAGACGGTTGAGATTTGAAACGCGAATGACCTTGGTGAACACGTTCTCGATAATCGAACGGCAGAGACCGGCCATGATGTCGCCCGGACCCTTACCGCGCCGCTGCTCGGAAACGACGCTGCTGTTCATGAACACCGTGCAGCGGCTGCCGAGAACGGCGGGGGCTTTGGACGAAAATGCCTCGGTCGCGATATCCTCAACGGCTATTCCGAGGTTTTTGGCAAAACCCTCGAGGAACGAGCCGCAGCCCGCAGAGCACGCCTCGTTGACGACGATATCGGTCAGCACGCCGTGGTTGAGCCAGATGGCCTTCATATCCTGTCCGCCGATGTCGAGCACGAAGGTCGCATCGGGAACGCATGCGCACGCGGCGCGGGCGTGCGCGACCGTCTCGACCGTATGGTAGTCGGCGTGGAACGCGCGCGCGAAAAGCTCCTCGCCGTATCCCGTGGTGCCCACGGCATCGATCGCAAGCGTGACTCCCGCTGTCTCCCAGCGGTTCTTCAAGCTGACAAGACCCTGTTGGGCGACGTCGAGCGGTCTGCCGTTATTAGACGCGTAGAACGAATCGACAAGCTCACCCGCCTCATCGACCAGGGCGAACTTGGTCGTCGTGCTCCCCGAATCGATACCGAGCGCCACACGCACCGTCTCTCCGGGCGCATACGCATCCGGACCCTTTGCCGGCGTCTCTTTGCCATGGCGTGCCGTAAAATCCGCCTGCTCGGCAGGTGTGGCAAAAAAGGGCTGGGCAAGACGTCCCTCCCCGCTTGCGGGCGCGACCGTCTCGAGCTTATCCAGCCGGACAAAAGCGTCGGGAAGGTCGATCGGTTGGGACGATGCGAACATGTCGGTCAGCGACAGGGCGGCACCGCGCGCGACCATGATCTGCGGATCGCGCGGGACGATAACCTGATCGTCCGATAGATTCAGTTGCTCCCGGAACACGCGGACCAGCGTGGGGTTGTAGGCGAGCGTACCGCCCTCGAAGATTACCGGCGGCTCGATGTCGATACCCTGGGCCAGACCGCCGATCGTTTGGCGGGCGACCGCGTGAAGCGCCGAAAGCGCCAGGTCGGTGGTAGGAATGCCCTCGTTGAGCAGCGGCTGGATATCGGTCTTTGCGTACACGCCGCAGCGGCCCGAGACCTCGTGGACGGTCGTTCCCCGGCTTGCGAGCTGCTCGAACTCGCCCGATTCGGTGCCGACCCCCATGAGCTTTGCCATCTCGTCGATAAATGCACCGGTACCGCCTGCGCACGAGCCGTTCATGCGCATGTCGGCAACCTCGATGTCTCCCTTATCGTTGGTGCGGAAGAAGATCATCTTGGCGTCTTGGCCGCCCAGCTCGATGGCGCAGCGCGTCTGCGGATAGAACCTGCTGATCGCGAGCGCGTTGGCGACCACCTCCTGAACGTACGAGGCGCCCAGCGCGGTCGCGATATCGCGCGCACCCGAGCCGGTCACCGCAACGCGCAGTGACTCATGGGGAAAGCGCTCGGCGAGCTCGCCGAGCATGGCGCGCACGCTCGCTGTCTGACACGCCCCGTGGCGGCGATATCCCCACCACGCCTCGGTCATATCCTCGTGCATCGCGTAAACTTTGGTCGTCGTCGACCCTACGTCCAGTCCTACTAGCAACGCCATAATGCTCCGTCTCTCGCATTTTTCCCGCTAGAGATATACCACTCTACGTAATACAACAGACTGTTGTATTTAAACTCCGTATAAAAAGCGGCTGCCGAAACGCTTCAGCAGCCGCCGAATGCACCAACAGATTGTTCTGCGCGCTAGCACGTCGGGCAACGGAGCAGCACGGGCCCTCCGGTCATGCGCACCGCTCACGCCCGCGATGTCGCCGAGAGAGCTATCCACGCTTAGGGCTCCAACCAAGCAAGTCGCCCGCGCTCAGCAGATCCCTAAGCGAGCTACTCGCACTCAGGAGCCATAGCCTGCTCCAAGAGCTCGGCATGCTCCTCCTCGAAAACCGTCCCCACAGGGAAGGCGCGACGGAAGACGAAGCGGGAAATCGGACCGGCTACCAAAAGGTTCCACGGCAGCGCCATCACAAAATTATGCGGGATGTTGATCATCCAGATCGCGGGCACGGAATACAGGTTCGCAAGGATGCCGCCGGGCATGTGCGTCAGACCCTCACAGGCACCGTACAGCGACATGATGATGACCATGGGAACGACCATGCAGGAGCTGACGGCGAGCGTCATGGCAAGCGGCGAGCTCTTGCCCGGCGTGACCAAGTACTTAAAGGCGAAACCCTTGGCGAGCGGGCTGGCGACGAACCAGTCGCAGCACATGGCAAAAATGTAGGCAACGGGGAAGCCGAGCCACGCAGCGGCAACGACCTCGCCGTTGATGGCCCCGTGCTGCAGGGCAACGTTGTAGATGCTCATCCAGAGCACCATGCAAAAGCACATGATAAAGGTGAACAGCAGGCTCTCTCGTTTGTTGATAGGCATGAAGGGCAGATTCCTCTCTGTGTTGTACCGCGGCACCACGCAACAAAAACGGGCGGGCAAGATGGAGCTGTTGGGACTTCATCTCGCCCGCCCGTGTTACGCGCGTCTGCGACTACTTATGTGGTGGAACTACCCTAACACGAACGGCGCGCGCTTCGTAAGCGTTGAGTTTGTGGAGATGCAGGGCACCGATAATCCCCCGACCCCATAAGTTGCGGTGGAATACGGACTGTTTTGACCCTTTAAGCAGCAATTCAGTCCCTATTTCACCGCAACTCATTTGGTGCAAAGTAACCTGTCCCCCTTGTACCAATTAGCTGGTGTGGCGCCAGCGAGGGTCGGTGAGCGTACGCGCCACACCCAGTCCAACGGGCAGAAACGCTACGATGAGCACTGCGCGCACAAACCAGCCGAGCATATTGACCGTGTCGAAGGTGCACATGTAATACATCGAGCGATACAGATACAAGCCCGGCACCATAATGACAATCGAAGGCACCGTGAGAGCGATGCGCGGGTAGGTGAGCTTGACTTCGGCCAAGCTTGCCAGCAGACCCGATACCAGCGCGCCGATAAACGCTGCTGCCTCGGGAGGCATGCCTGCGCTCAGGCCCAGGAAGGGAATCATCGTCGGCGCATCGACAAGGGTCAGACGCAGGGTATTGGAAACGGCGCCGATCAACCCAGCTGCCGCGGCCATCTTTACCGGGCTGTTGAACATCACCGAGAAGCCGAATACGCCAACGAAGCTCATCACCACGCGCAGGAGCGTAAGGGCAAGCGGCGAAAGGCCCAGTGGGGCAAAGTCGTCCGGCGCCAGGCCAACACACTCGGCAACCATCCAACCTACGAGGGTCGCCATCACAATAATCGACACGGCATACGAAAGGCGCTCGATACCGCTTCGCATGTCGAGCTTAGCGATGTCGAGGCCTGCCGTAATGAGCGGAAAGCCGGGAATCACAAAGAGCATGGCGCCGATATAGCCTTCTTGGTGCGACATTGCCCCCGGTATGACCTGGCCAAGGCCGAGCAATGCCAGCAGATACGAAACGCAAGCGAGCGCAACACCGGTCGTCAGCGCGCTGAACTGACCAAGGCCTTGCTTGAGAATATGGGAGCGGGCAAAGTTGCCGACACCCGCGCCCACGAACGCGCATGCCATCTCAATAGGACCGCCACCAAGTAAAAAGACAAAGGCGCCACAGGCGCAGGCCGCCGCAAGGCCCTGTTGCCAAGGCGCGTAATCAGGTTTTGAACTCTCAACGGTCTTGAGCATCTCGTGATACTCGTGCACCGTGAAGCGACGACCATAGGTCTCGATTTCCTTGAGGAAACTCTCCATCATCCAAATGCGATGGGTATTGACGCCCGTTGTGGGCAAGCTGACGACCTCATTAAAGCAGTGACCATCTTCGATGCAAGTACACTCAAACGACAGGAGACTTAAGTCAACGTGGATGGTCACACCGAGTACGGCGGCGACACGATTCATGGTATCGCGAACACGCCAGGCACCCGTTCCGCTCGCGAGCATAAGCATACCGGTGCGGCAGATGATGGATGATTTATCGGTGAGCGGCGCATCGACGGCAAGTTCATCGCCTGCCGTCACGATCTGGTGCCAGTCAGTTTTCATATGGAGCGCGCCGGCACGGACACCGTGGTGCATGGGGGCTCTCGAAAGCAGCGAGTCAAGGCGCGAAGGCTGTGAGGGCTCCGCCGATTCGCCCTCGTCCTCGTCGGGCTCTTCATCGACCAGATCAAAGGAATCAAGCGGCGCTGGCTCGCGACGGTCGATCAGCTCCTCGTCCTCATCATCAAAGTAGTTGAACTGATCGAGCATGTCCTCTTCGATTGCGCGCTCGCTCGCGTCGTCCATCCCGGTGCTCCCTTCCTATCGACTAACCCCCATCCTAGACAGCGACGGCTAAAGGAAACATAAAAGAGACGGCTGTCATGCATGGAAGGCGCAAACCCCCAATGCGTCGGTAGATCCCCAACGACTAGGACTGTCCCCAAGTGCCGGCAGAAAAGGAACGTCCCTAAGTGCCA
>CAVEET010000085.1:0-2653 GCA_963614835.1 Bulleidia sp.
TGGTGGGCCGTCAGGGGTTCGAACCCTGGACCTTGGGATTAAAAGTCCCCTGCTCTGCCAGCTGAGCTAACGGCCCGCGGGTGGCATTGTACCACGGTCTGGGACTATTCCCAACTCCATTGGCCGTTCTGGAAAATCACAACTTCACGTCCATCAGGCGTAACGCCCGTAATATCGATGTCGTCCGTGCCGATCATAAAATCGACGTGCGTGCTCGAGACGTTAACGCCATGCTCCAGGAGCTCCTCCTTGGACATGTCATACCCACCCTCGATGCATTCGGGGAAACCGACACCTAGCGCGAGATGGCAGCTAGCATTCTCGTCATAGAGCGTATCGTAGAACAGAACACCACTTTCGCGGATCGGCGTGTTCTTGGAAATGAGCGCGACCTCTCCCAGGTGAGCAGCGCCCTCGTCAGTATCGATGATACTTGCGAGCGTTGCCTTGCCCACGCGGGCGTCGTAGTCCACCACGCGGCCGCCCTCGAACTTAATCCAAAAATCTTCGACCTTATTGCCGTGATGGATGAGCGGCATGGCCGAGTACACGATACCGTCGGCGCGCATGCGATCGGGCGAAGTGAAGACTTCCTCGGTGGGAATGTTGGGGAAGAAGGGGTGCCCATCGGGCGTCTTGCCCTTGCCGCCGGCCCACTCGTGACCTTTCGTCATGCCAATCGTCAGATCGGTTCCATTTGCCGCGTTGTAATGCAGGTAGTCGAAACGATTGTCGTTCAGGAAACGCAGGTTCTTTTCGAATGCGGCGTCATGGAGTTCCCAGTCGCTCTCCGGGTCCTGGCCATCGGCGCGAGCGGTGTGCAGAATCGCATTCCACAGCTTATAGATTGCAACCTCATCGGCGTCTCCTGGGAACACCTCGTGCGCCCAAGCCACGACCGGAGCGCCGGCGATGCACCACGGATTGATGTTGTAATCCAGTCCACGGCGGAAAACTTTGCACTGCGTATTCCTCGCCTTTGATGCCGCGGCCGGCTTGGCTGGATCGATGCCCTTGAGGGCCGCAGGATCCGCACCCTCGATAAAGACAAAGCAGGCACCATCCTGGGCCAAGGAATCCAGCTGCATGCGCTTCCACTCGGGCGTCTGCTCAAAATAGCTTTTCTCGACATGCTCGTACGTGAGCCTCGTCACGGCATCATCGGCCCAAATGACCGTCACGTGGCCGGCGCCGGCAGCATAGGCCTCCGCGACCACCACGCGCGCAAACGGCGCGCACTCGACCGGAGACTGAACGACAACCTCCTGGCCGGGCTTGACGTTTACGCCCTTGCGGACAACCAGGCGCGCATAGTTTTTAATCTTGGGCTCTAGGGCCTTCATGCCCTCCAGAGCCTCTTCGACCGTCAGGGCAGCTCGAATCATGTGCCACTCCATCTATCTATAGAACAGTAAAAAGGCGCGCCGCAAAAACGACGCGCCTTATATCTTAGCGATAAGTATGTATGCAAACGCTACTTCTTCTTGGAGTCCTTCTTGTCCTCCTCGGCAGCCGCGCGCTCAATAAGAGCGTTGAGCTTGTTCTCGGACATGCCCTCGGCCTGCGCGCGGTACATGTTGCGCAAGGGACGAATACGAGCGAAGTCATAGATAAAGTCGCCCAAAATGATGACGTAGGACAAAACAATGCCGACCATCTGGACAGGGCTGGACACCATGCCAGCGGGAGCGAAGTACAGCGAGGCCCAAATTGCCACGACGAGCACCATGCCAATGGCGAGCACAATCCACCAGATGCGACGGCGCTTGGTGTAGTCCTCGTCCTGCTTGAGGAGGATATTCGACACCGTATAGATGCGGTCCTCCTTGGCGCGCTGCTTAGCCTTACGGGCGCGCTTCTCCTCTTTAGAGAGGCCCTCGAGGTTCTCGCCCTTCTCGAGCTCTTTGCGGCGTGCCTTAGACGAAGCCGGCACGACGCGAACGGAGCTCGCTGCTTGGCGGGCGGGCTTAGCAGATGCGGCAGACTTGCGCGCAACCCCGGTAACTTCGTGGGATTGCGTGCGCTTGTTCGTGGCGCTACGGGTACTCACTTATGCGTTCTCCTTCATGCTTGTGAACTGGGAGCCCGTAATGATCTGGAAGGCCTCGCGATAGCGCTCGGACGTGCCATCGATGACCTCGGCGGGCAGGTGCGGGGTCTCCCCCGTCATATCCCAGTTGGCCTTGAGCCAATTGCGGACGAATTGCTTGTCGTAGCTAGGCTGGATCTTGCCCTCCTCGTAGCTGGCAGCAGGCCAGAAACGGCTGGAGTCGGGCGTGAGGCACTCGTCGATCAGCGTGACCTTGCCATCAATGACACCAAACTCGAACTTGGTGTCGGCAATGATGATGCCACGGGTCGCGGCGTACTCGGCGGCGGCCTTGTAGATCTTGAGGGAAAGGTCACGAATCTGCGTGGCGATGTCCTCGCCCACGATCTCGCAGCAACGCTCGAACGAGATGTTCTCGTCGTGGTCACCGATCTCGGCCTTCGTGGACGGCGTGAACAGCGGCTCGGGAAGCTTGGAAGCCTCGGTCAGGCCCTCAGGCAGCTGGATGCCGCAGACGGTGCCGTTCTCGTCGTAGGTCTTCTTGCCCGAACCGGTCAGATAGCCGCGGACGATGCACTCGATAGGAATCGTCTGGGCCTTCTT
>CAVEET010000086.1:0-21002 GCA_963614835.1 Bulleidia sp.
GGGATTGGTCAAAATAGTTTGACTATTAGCGGCTAAAATCGCCCGGCGCTAACACAGGACGGTCTCGTCATCGCGGTGATGGAAAATATCGTCCCAAACGCTTGCCACGGTTGCGCCCACGAGTGTCAAGAAAAAAGCCTCGAGAATCTCGGGGCTTTCACATTTGTATTGTTTTGCACGAAGGACCGCGAACGACGAAGCTACTCGCCCAAAACGGCCTTTTTGGCGGCTGCAGCCATGTTATCCAGATCTTCCTTGGTGGGATGGTCCTTCGCGGCAACCCAGTTGTCGAGCAGCATCTTATAGCGAGCGTTTTCGGGATCTTGCTCGAGCATGGCCTCGTAGCGCTGCTTGACCGCGGGGCCCATCTTGCCCTGGCACATCGCCCAGCCCGCAAGCTCGGCATCCCCAGCCAAATTGGAAGTTACGCGGTCGATAATCTGCTGATAATAGCTCTGGTCGGCCCCAAAGCCGCAGGTGCCAAACAGGAACACGCGCTTGCCGTGCAAGGCGGAGAGCAACGCCGCGACCGAAGGCGTGCACGCGCCCTTGTCGCACCAAAAACCGACGAGCACCGTGTCGGCCGCGCAGGCACCCTGCGCCTCGAGCGCAACCTGATCTGCATCCGCATCGTCGCTCAACGCCGCGGCATGGACAAACTCAACGCCCGCAGCCTGCAGAGCGCGCTTGATCGCGCCCGAAACCATCCTGGTATTACCGCTCTTGCTGTTAACCACCAAAGAGCACGTCATAGTCACGTTGCCTCGTTTCCCCAAAAACTAAAGCCACTAATGCAATTTATTAGATGAATATCTTAGTACTAACGTGACAGATGTAAACCACCGTCTGTCGATTGGCGACGCAGGCAACATCTTTGGACAAATGCCCGCAGCGCAAGCCCCATACTTTTTAAAATTTGGGACAGTCAAGCGGCCCTGCCCCCGAATCAATGACAATCGTCACCATAATATGCCATCAATCGTCACCATAATTCTCCGTTAATCATCACCTCAAATTATCGTTAATCGTCACCACGTTGCTGGTAGAATACATAATCAAAGCAATTAAAGAAGGAGGCAGTATGGATAGATATGTAGACAGATGCATCGATAAGGTAATCAGGCATAATCTCGATATCTTCGGTGCGGTTCTCATTCAAGGCCCAAAGTGGTGCGGAAAGACCACTACGGCAAAACGTTTTGCTAGATCATCCTTGTCTCTTTCCGATCCAACTGGTAATTTTGCCGCCCTCCAGCTGGCTCAGATCGATCCAGCACAGGCAATAGCAGGACCCTCTCCTAGGCTCATCGATGAATGGCAGGAAGAGCCAAAGCTGTGGGATGCCGTACGTTTCGAGTGTGACGCAAGACAGGGAGAATCCGGACAGTTTATTCTTACGGGCTCAGCAACGCCGCGAGATTCGAAGCAGCCGATGCATAGTGGCGTTGGACGAATAGCAAGGTTGCGAATGGATACCATGACGCTGTTCGAGCTTGGCGTTTCTTCTGGCTTAGTCACTATCGGAGCGCTGCTTTCAGGTCATCCTGCTAAGCAGGCAGTCGGATCGATTGCCGGCATCTCCGGTATCGCCGATTTGCTGTGTCGTGGCGGTTGGCCTCAAGCGATGGGAAAAACAACTGAAAATGCCATGCGGATTGCCGCTGCTTATGTTGATGGCGTATGCGAATCGGATGTTTCTAGAACTGACGGCGTTAAGCGTGATCCGGTCAAGGTCAGGTCTCTTTTGACATCGCTTGCGCGAAATGAGTCGACGCTTGCCGGATCGAAGTCCATCGACAAAGATATCGGTACCGGCGTTTCGAAGAATTCGGTCTCCAGATACATGGATGCTCTGAGACGAATCAATATCATCGATGATATCCCGGCTTGGCATCCGGCGCTCAGGTCGCCGGTAAAGCTGCGGCAAAGCGCAAAAAGGCACCTTGCCGACCCTTCGCTTGCCGTTGCGCTGCTCGGAGCAAATCCGGAATCATTGGCATCTGACCCGAAGACGCTGGGACTGCTCTTCGAATCCCTCGTCCTGCACGACCTTAAGGTCTATGCAGCCGCAAACGACTCGTCGGTGTCCCACTACCACGACGCCGACGATCTCGAAGTCGACGCCGTTATACACAGGCGCGATGGAACTTGGATTGCCGTGGAAGTAAAACTCGGAAGTCCGCAGATCCCCGAGGCATCTGCAAACCTGCTTCGACTCGAGCGCAAACTTGTCGAGCGTGGCGAGAGACCGCCCGCGGCCAAGCTCATCGTCATCGGGTTCGGCATGCCGGCCCACACAACGCCCGAGGGCATTATCGTTGCCCCCGCTGACACACTCGCGCCCTAGCGCTGCATTACATGCCCCACGGGCTTGCTCACTGGGCGAATTGGCTGCGGTAGAGTTCGGCGTAGAAGCCGCCTGCCGCTAGCAGCTCGTCGTGCGTGCCGCGCTCGATAATCTGGCCGTCGCGCATGACCAGAATGCAGTCGGCGTTGCGGATCGTCGACAGGCGGTGCGCCACCACAAAGCTTGTGCGGCCGGCCATAAGCTCGTCGAATGCCGCCTGCACCTGCAGCTCGGTGCGGGTATCGATGCTCGAGGTCGCCTCGTCCAGCAGCAGAATCGCCGGGTCGGTGAGCATGACGCGCGCGATGCACAGCAGCTGTTTTTGACCCTGGCTAAACGTGCCGCCGTCCTCGCCGATGACCGTATCGTAGTCGCCTGGCAGCTGCACGATAAACTTGTGTGCATGCGCGCGCTTGGCGGCCTCGATAACCTGCTCGCGCGTGACATCGGGGCAACCGTAAGCGATGTTTTCCGCCACCGTGCCCTCGAACAGCCACGTATCCTGCAGCACCATGCCAAAGGCGCGGCGCAGGCTTGCGCGCGTGTAGTCACGCGAAGACCTGCCATCGACCATGATGCGTCCGGCATCGATATCGTAAAAGCGCAGCAGCAGGTTGATGAGCGTCGTCTTGCCGCAGCCCGTGGGGCCGACCAGGGCAAAGCGCATGCCGGGCTTAGCCTCGATGCAGATATCCTGCAGCAGTTTGCGGTCGGGCACGTAGCTAAAGTCCACATGCTCAAAGGCGACCTCGCCCTGCGGGGCAGAAAGTACCACGGCGTCCGACGCGTCGGGCTCCTGCTCGCGCGCATCGAGCAGCGCAAACATGCGGCGCGCCGAGGCGTACGCGGTCTGGATCTGCGTAATGACGTTGGTGACCTCGTTGAACGGCTTGGTGTACTGGTTGGCATAGGACAGGAAGATCTGCACGCCGCCCACCGTAAGCGCCGCGGGCACGCCCGTGATCACGCCCACGCAGCCGATCACAGCGACCACGGCATAGATGATGTTGTTGATAAAGCGCGTGCCGGGGTTGGAGAGCGAACCCATAAACTGCGCGCGCTCGCCCGCGGTGTAGAGCTCGGCATTGAGCGCGTCGAAGCGCGCTTGGGCGTTCGGGCCGTAGGCAAAGGCGTCGATTAGCTTTTGCTCGCCTACGTACTCCTCGATATGACCACCGAGCTGCCCTTGAATACGCTGCTGTGCCGTAAAGCTTTTGTTGGAAAGCTTGGCGATGGCGCCGGCTGCAAAAATGGAAAGCGGTGTGACGAGTACCACCACAAGCGTCATGGTCAGGTTGATGGAAAGCATAAACGCGAGCGTGCCCACGATGGTAATAACACCGGTGAAGAGCTGCGTGAAGCCCTGCAGCAGACCGTCGCCCACCTGGTCGACGTCGTTGACCACACGGCTCATAAGGTCGCCGCGGGCATGGCTGTCGATAAAGCTGAGCGGCATACAGCTGAGCTTATCGCTCGCCTCCACGCGCATGTCGCGCACCGTCTCGTAGGACAGGCGGTTGACGCAGTAGCCCTGTAGCCACTGGAAGGCCGCAGCACCTACGACGACAATCGCGAGCTTGGTAACGAGCGGCAGCAGTGCGTCAAAGTCCACCTGCCCGGCGGCAACGATCAGGTCGATGCCCTCGCCAATGAGGATGGGCGTGTAGAGCTGCAGAATCACCGAGATGGCGGCGCTCAAAAACGATGCCACAAACGAGACGCGATGCGGACGAACGTAGCCCATCAGGCGGCGAGTCACCGCACCCACGGGATAGCGCTCGGGATCGCCGGGCTGGCGCGGACCGTCGCCCAGGTCGTTGAGGTTATCGTTGCCGGACACGTTGGCCGTCATCGTGGCGACCGAACCGGAAGAAGTATACGGATTCATTTAGCAGCCCTCCTTTGCGCAGACGGATGCGGAGGCGGTTGGGGCGGACGCGGGCGCCGCACTCCCCTGCCGGCCCTCGAGCTCCTCGCGGCGAAGCTGCGACTGGCAGATCTCTCGGTAGAGCTGGCAGCTTGCATACAGCCCATCGTGCGTGCCCAGGCCCGCAACCGAGCCGTGGTCGAGTACGCAGATCATGTCGGCATCGCGAACGGTCGAGACACGTTGGCTCACGATGACGGTCGTGAGCGGCAGCCCGCCCTCGGCGGCACCGCGCACGCTGCGCTCGCGAATGGCATGGCAAAGCGCCGCGTCGGTCTTAAAGTCGAGCGCCGAGGCAGAGTCGTCCATGATCAATATCTGAGGCGAGCCCACCAGGGCGCGCGCGATGGCCAGGCGCTGGCGTTGGCCACCGCTGAAGTTCTTACCGCCCGCCTCGACCGGGGCATCGAGCCCCTGCGGCTTGTTGCGCACGAACTCGCTCGCCTGCGCCATATCGAGCGCCGCCCAAAGTTCCTCGTCGGTCGCCGACTCGTCACGCCAGGTCAGGTTGCTGCGGATGGTGCCGCTCACCAGCGACGCACGCTGTGGAACGGTCGCGACCACACGGCGCAGCTGGTCGAGCGGCCAGGTGCGCACGTCGGAGCCCATCACGCTCACGCTGCCGGTACTCGCATCGTACAGGCGCGGGATAAGCGAGACGAGCGTGGACTTGCCGCTACCCGTACCGCCGATAATGCCAAGCGTCTTGCCCAGCGGGAGCTCCAGGGTCACATCGTTGACGGCGTTGGCAGCGCCGGCGCCAAACGAGAAGCTCACATGGCTCAAGCTCAGCGCGGGGACCGGAACAGCGCCACCCGCCAGTTCGCTCGGCTTGGGCAGCGCGACCGGTCGGTTGCCCTCGTCAGCGATGCTCGGCTCGCAATTGAGCACCTCATTGATGCGCGACGCGCTGGCGCTCGCCTTGGTAAAGACCACGACCAGGTTGGCGACGTACACGATGGAGGTGAGCGTCTGCGTCATGTAGTTCACAAACGCCATGACCTGGCCCTGCGTAAGCTCGCCCACGTTGACCTGGATGCCGCCCACCCACAGGATGGCGCACACGCCCAGGTTCATCACCAAAAACGTGACGGGATTAAGGATTGACGAGAGCTTGCCCACCGCGATGGCGGTATTGGCCTGGTCATCGGCGGCTTGGGCAAAGCGCTCGCGCTCGTGATCTTCGCGTACAAAGGCGCGAACCACGCGGGCGCCCGAAAGCCCCTCGCGGCAAATGAGCGCGATGCGGTCGAGCTTTGCCTGCAGCTGCTTGTAGTACGGAATGCAGCGCGCCATGACAAACCAAAACACCAGGCCAATGGCGGGCGTGCAAATCAAAAAGATGATGCCGAGCTTAAGGTCGATGGCAAGGGCCGCGCACATAGAGCCCACCGCCAAGAAGGGCCAGCGGATGAGCATGCGCACGCCCAGCGCCACGGCAAGCTGCACCTGGTTGACGTCGTTGGTGATGCGGGTGATAAGCGACGGCGTGCCAAAGCGGTCGAGTTCGGCATAGCTCAACTTGTTGATGTGCTGGTAGAGCGCACCGCGGATATCGGTGCCCATGCCCTGCGAGGTGAGCGCCGCCATCTTTTGGCAGACGAGCGTAAACGAGATGCCGATCACAGCCATGGCGCCAAGCAGCATACCGTAGTGGACGACGGCGTTGACATCGTGTGCGCCAATACCCTTATCGATCATCTGGGCAATCACCAGCGGCGTCAGCAGGTCAAAGATCACTTCGATCAGCTTACACGCAGGGCCAATCACCATATACCGGCGAAACTTACCACCAAAACGCCTGAGCAGCTCAATCATGTATAGGCGCTCCCTATCATCATCCACATTCAATTCGAACCATGATAGTACCGCCACCCCAAAAGAAGCGTAAACAACTCGTCATTTCTAACGGGATTCAGTTTTCAGAGGGGTATACGCGCACACCCAGCCAGTGTCGGGTCAACTAGCATGGTATATTTACATTAGTGCTACCAAGTTAGTCGCCGACCCTTGAAATGAGGTACCGAGATGAACGACATTCTCGCAAGAAGAGCAAGACGAGCAACTGTGGGCATCGCCCTTTCCGCGGCACTTGTCGCGGGAATCGCCCCCGCAACGGCGATCGCGGCAGAAACCAGTTCCCCCACCGGTGCAGTTGCCTTGCAGACGGAAGACGCGGCCGCCGCAAAAGAAAAAGCGTATGCAGCCATGCAGGAAGCGCTCAAAAACCTCGAGGCCGCAAAAGACGCCGCAAGTCCCGAGAAAATTGCGGAAATCGATGATGACATTGCCGCATTTCAAGAACTCTACGACATGGTGGTGGCGGAAGCCGCCAAACGGAGGGAACCCCTTCCCGCCATGCAAGCGAACGTCGATGCAGCCCAAGCCAAATACGATGAGGCCCACAACCGGACAAGCGGCCTTCAGGCAGAATTAGATAAGGCACTTGAAGCACTCGGCGGCGAGGAGCCCAGCACAGCTATTAAGGAGCATATTAAGCAGTTGCGCATGGAGATCATGACGGCAGAAAGGCGAGAAAAATCTTGTGAAGATGATCTTCACCGCTACCAACGCCGGCTCGAAAGCCAGGAAAAACAGGTTCAGTATTTCGAAAGTGAGGCAGAGGAAGCTAAAGCCCACATCGATGAGGACAAAGCCAAGCAAAATGCGCTCCTCAGCGATTTGGAAAAGGCGCAAGCGGCCTATGACGACGCCTGCGAAGCATACGAAGAGGCAAAGGCCGCGGCAGATAAGACCACCTCGCCCGAGATAACGAAACCCGCCGAGACGACAAAACCCTCCAGCTCAGTGCAACCGGCCGAGACGGCGCAGCCCGCCAGCTCGCCCGCGACCGGCAAAGACGCTCCATCGAGCTCCACCAAGCAAGCAAATACGACCACCGGCAAGCTCGCAAACACAGGCGACACAGCGCCGAGCGCAATCGCACTCGCAGCAGTCGCCGCCGCAGGCCTCGGAATAACCGCCACAGCCACACGCCGCATCAGGAACTCAAAATAGCTGCCAGAGCATACCACCTTCGCCAATCCACAAACCCAGAGAGAAAAGAGGCCCGTTTCCCCAACCCAGGGAAACGGGCCTCTTTAACTGCAAAAATTCAAGCAACAGCGCCGCCGCCTCTTGAACCACATAGCCATCAATGCCCAGACAACACCAGCAAGCCGCATTCCACAAGGGATAGATTTAAATTAGATAAACGCGCCTTTACGGATGATTTTTGGACGACGGGGCCCGGTCGGCGGCGAGGTGTTTGGTAGTCGAGCGATCCCGCAGGCGAAGCCGAGGACCAGCGAGACACCAAACACCTCGCCGCCTCCTGGACCGCGTAGCCATCGATGTTTTGGCAAAGCCAGCGAGCGCCACCCAGAGCGAACAAGTTGACATGAAAAAGGCAAGGCATAGACCTTCTGGTCATGCCTTGCCTTTTGAATGACAAATTGTCGCTCTGGGTGGCGTGCAGCGTCGAGCATTGCGCGGTTTGGTAAAACCGCGCAAAAAGAAAGCCCGTGCGCTCGATGGATTCGGATGCCCGACAGAGGCTCCTTATGGCTGCTTCCTTCCGGACCTGACCAGATTCGGAACATGTCGTCATCCGAACCCATCGAACGCGCTAGGCGCTCGGTATATCTTACCTGCTCCCGCCCGCCAGAGCAAGGTAGCTAATTTGGGACGGAGCTTTTTTGACTACTTTTGCAGCCCGATTGCCAGAGCAGCCAATGAGTAGTCAAAATAGTCCCATCCCAAAATGACCGGCTTGGTGCCGCACCGCAGAAAGGGCCCATCTACTACGTTTAGGCCACAGGGGTCAACCATAGCCGGCTTTTTCGAAAATCGGCAAGCTTTCTACCTGCGGTTTTAATTTCACAAAATCCGGGATGGTCGAGGGTGTTCCGTTAAACGTAGTAGATTGCCACATTTCATGGCAGACGGTCCGGCTCGAGACCCAAGGCAGCCAGCCTCGAATGGACATTCTCGAAGTTGCGGTGGAATACGGACTGAATTGGCACCTTAAAGGCAAAAACACTCCGTATTTCACCGCAACTTATCGAGGGGATGGGTTTTAGAGGCGAGCGAGGTCGTAGGCTTGGGCGGCTGACTCACCGGCGAAGATGAGGTTGGTTGTGGCTTCCTGAGGATTGAGCGCCTGGTCGAGAGGCATGGGCTTGCGGCAGATCGGCAGTACCAAGTCGATGCCTTGCTCATATACCGCGTTCAGGTTGTCAGCACGGCCGCCCACGACGGCGACCACCGGCTTGCCATATCGCCTGGCGCGGCGAGCCACACCCACCGGCGCCTTACCGGCGGCGGACTGCTCGTCCATATTGCCCTCGCCTGTTATGACCAGGTCGACATCGCGCACGCGCTCGTCAAACCCCACGAGATCGAGCACCGCCTCTACACCCGAGCGCAGCTCCGCACCGAGCGCCAGCAACGCGGCGCCCAAGCCACCGGCAGCGCCCGCGCCGGGCACGCCGAGCACCGAGCCAAATGTCCGTGCGCCCTCGGGTGTGCGCAACAACCCCTGGGCTCGCGCCTCGAAAATTGCCGCATCGAGCAGGCGACCGTAGCCGACCATCCAGCCGTCGTATCTGCGCAGCGCCTCGACATCATCCGCCGGCAGGCCCTTCTGCCCGCCAAACACCGCCAGTGCGCCTCGACGCCCCACGAGCGGATTCTCGACATCGGAAAGCACAACGATACGAGCATCATCCAAAGCCTGCAGCGCTGGCGCCAAATCAACGCTCGCCACCTGCTCAAGGCCGGCAAGACCAGGGGCGACATCGCATCCCTGATCATCGACCACACGCGCGCCCAGCGCCTGCAGCATGCCGGCGCCACCGTCGTTGGTGGCACTGCCGCCCAAGCCAATATAGATAGTCTTTACCCCGACACGAGCTGCACGGAGCATCAGCTCGCCCACGCCATAGGTTGTAGCAGCCAGCGCCGCCGATTCCGTGCAAGGTGAGTACCCGATGCCTGCTGCTTCGGCCATCTCAATAACAACCGACTTGTGCTCGCCGTCCACTAACATCCGGGCAGGCACACCATCGCCAAAGGGTCCCGCAACCTCGCAGGTCACAATCTCACCGCCGCACGCGGCAACGGCATCGAGCGTCCCCTCACCGCCATCTGCCAGCGGCAAAGCGTTCAGCTCGGCATCGGGCCACACATGGCGCATGCCCTCGGCAACCGCCGCCTCCGCCTGCGCGCTCGAAACGCTGCCCTTAAAGGAGTCGATCGCCAACAGCACACGGCGGGGTCGGCGGCACGCAGGACCAAAGTCAACCGCCGTGCCAGCATCCTCACCGGCACCTGCAAGCGCTGCGGCGTGAGCGGCGTGTGCTTCAAGATCGGCCCCACAACCGCAATCAGCGCCGCCCGCTCCGCGCAGACCGCCAAAATAGCTACTCAGCAGCTCGCGGCATTCATCCGCCAGTACGCCGGCGGTCACATTGAACCGATGATTCAGGCGCGAGTCGGCATTCAAATCGTATAGGGATCCCAACGCGCCCGCCTTGGCATCGGTCGCGCCATACACGCAGCGTCCCACGCGCGCGTTGACCATAAGGCCCGCGCACATGCAGCAAGGCTCGAGCGTTACATAGACCGTGCAATCGGAAAGGCGCCAGCGACCGAGCGCCTGGGCAGCGGCGCACAGGGCCGCGAACTCTGCATGAGCCGAAGGATCCTGATCGAGCTCGCGCCGATTGTGCGCCCTCGCGACGATCTCGCCGTCGCGCACCACTACGGCTCCGATGGGCACCTCGCCCACCGCCGCGGCGGCTCGCGCCTCCGCCAACGCCTCGCGCATGAACTTCTCGTCGATTTCGGTGATCGTCATCGTTCGCCTTCCCTGTTGCAAATTCAAAACGATGCTATCATTACGACTCACGGAGAGATGGCAGAGCGGTTGAATGCGGCGGTCTTGAAAACCGTTGAGCGCGAGAGCGTTCCGGGGGTTCGAATCCCCCTCTCTCCGCCACTCCTAGTGATGCACCGGTGTCATGGTCCGCTCAAACAGTGCATCGACCACGTCGGCTATCTCAGGTCGACGCTCAAGATCGTGGCCCGATTCCCACCATATCGTGAAAAGTCGAATAATGCCGCCGGCGACAAACTCAGACGTCGTCTCGAGTGACACGGGGGCCAGGGCATCCTCGGCAAGCACGTTCATCACACGCTCGCGGATGGAGCGGGCAATGCGGTCGCAAATAACGTTGGTCAACATGCCCGACATGCTGCTTGCCAAAATGTTATCCATGAGCCGCTCGTGCGTCAGAATCAAATCCATGGCATCGTCCAAAATCGCGTGTCGAAGCGCGCGCACGTCCTCGGCAGACACTGCGCCGGCCTCATCGGGCTGTTTTTGCGGCAAGCCCGACATGAGCTCGTCGATATAAAAGGCAAAGTAATCGTTCTTGTCGCGAAAGTGCTTGTAGAACGTCGTGCGGCGAATCATGGCGCGGTCGCACAGCATGGCAACCGTCAGGTCCTCAAAACGATGCTCCTCGAGAAGCTCGGTAAAGGCATCGAACAGGGCGCGGTAGGTTTTCTTGATGCGAAGGTCCACTGGTATCGCCATCCTCAGGACAAAGACAACACTCGTCAATCTGTCGCATATCTTACACCTGTACCTCGCGCGCTTTGCCCCGGTGCCAACCCCGCCGAAAACACAACGCTTACCGGAAAGTTCGGCACGACAAAACGTTGCGGGTATACTAGTAGCGTTATACCAACGGCAGCTGGCGCATGCCGCCGCGGCCATTCGAAACGGAGACATCATGATTACCGTCATCATCGGCATCGTTGTTGTCATTGTGATTGTCTGCGCCATCGCCGGCATCTACAACAACATGGTCACCAAGCGTAACCGCATCGATAACGCCTGGCAGAACATCGATACGCAGCTGCAGCGCCGTAACGACCTGATCCCCAACCTGGTCGAAACCGTCAAGGGCTACGCCAAGCACGAGCAGGAGACGCTCTCCGCCGTGATCAGCGCGCGTAACACCGCCGTCAAGGCCACCACGCCCGAGGCCAAGATGGAAGCCGACAACGTGCTGACCGGCGCACTGCGCCAGCTCTTCGCTGTGGCCGAGGCCTATCCCGATCTTAAGGCAAACACCAACTTTACGCAGCTGCAGGCATCGCTCGAGGACACCGAGAACAAGATTAGCTATGCACGCCAGAGCTACAACGACTGCGTGCTCAGCTACAACAACGCCATTCAGACGTTCCCGGCTGTCATCTTTGCTGGCATCTTCCAGTTTAAGGAGCGCCAGGGCTTCGAGGCCGCTGAAGCAGCCCGCCAGGCCCCGACCGTCAAGTTCTAGTAGTTTGACAGCGCATCCTTAATCGGCCAAATGCATAAACCGCCCCGTCGAATGCACACTTCGACGGGGCGGTTTCCTTTTTCGCGAAGGTCCCCCTCTAAGCGTCGTGCATTTTTAGGAGTATTCAACATAACCAAGGGCTTCGGGCGCCACGACAAATGCCAAAGACCGCGAATATCCCTGCAAATCAAACGCTGTCAGCCCGTAACCCCACCCATCATTCGTAGAAAACATCGAGAACTCCCGATTTTTTGCCCGAAGCCGGTATGCAGGGGCCTTCGATTGCAGAATACTCGCAAAAATGCACGTCGCCACCGCCCCCACATGGCGCGAAGCAAAACAAAAGGGCGACCTTCCTTTCCGGCGCACTCCGCAGGACGAAAGAACCTCCGCCGCACAAAGTGCGCAGCGGAGGTTCTTTCATGTCCGAGGACGCGCCGGAAAGGAAGGTCGCCCTCGGGCCGGACAGCTAAGACAGCTTACGCGACGGTGTAAACCCAGTTGTGCTTGTCCTCGACAGCACCAGACTGGATACCAGTCAGGGTCTCGCGGAGCTTCTTCATCACAGGGCCAATCTCGGTGTAGCCAGCCGGGAAGGTCACAGTCTCGTCGGCGCCGTAAACCTTGTTGTCGATCTCGCCAACCGGGGAGATGACGGCAGCGGTGCCGCACAGGCCGCACTCCACAAAGGTGCCGGCCTTGACCTCGGCCCACTCGACGGGACGCTGGTCGACGGTCATGCCCAGGTCCTGAGCAACCTGAACGAGCGAACGACGGGTGATAGAGGGCAGGATGGAGTCGGTGTGCGACTGAGGAACGACGAGGGTGCCGTCCTCCTTCACGAACAGGACGTTGGCGCCACCGGTCTCCTCGACATAGGTGCGGGACTCGGAGTCGAGATACAGGTTCTCGGCATAGCCCTCGCGATGGGCCTCCATCGTGGGCTTAAGGGACATGGCGTAGTTGAGGCCGGCCTTGATGTTGCCGGTGCCGTGCGGTGCGGCACGGTCATACTCGGAAACGCGCAGCTTGACGGGCTTGAGGCCACCCTTAAAGTACGGACCGACCGGGGTCACGAGAATGCGGAACGTGTACTCAGGAGCGGGAGCCACGCCGATCACGTCACCGGAGCCGATCATAAACGGACGCACGTACAGGGTCGCGCCGGAGCCGAAGGGCGGAACCCAGGCGGCGTTGGCAGAAACGACCTGCTTGACGGCCTCAACGAACTTGTCCTTGGGGAACGGGGGCATCTCGAGGCGCTGGGCAGAGTTATACATACGCTCAGCGTTCATGTCGGGACGGAAGCAGACGATGCTGCCGTCCTCGGCGGTGTAGGCCTTCAGGCCCTCAAAGACCTCCTGGCAGTAATGGAAGATACCGCCGCACTCGGAGACATGCAGGGTGTGGTCGGTGGTCAGGCCGCCCTCGTCCCACTCGCCATCCTTCCAATGAGCCTCGTAGCTGTAATCGGTCTTCATGTAGCCAAAGCCGAGGCTACCCCAATCGATATCCTTCTTCTCGACAGTCATATGTCGCTCCTTACATACACAGTTGCATACTCGCGAACCCGCACGCAAGGACCGAGGCCGACCGCGTCGCAACGTCGCACGCCCGGAGCGTAGAGCCGGACGGGACACGCGAGCAGCATCAAAGCCGATGGCACGTCGATTCGCATGCACGAGATTGTACTCCCCGCACGCGTCTGATAAAACGCTTTTCTTTAACTAAGTAAAGTATTTTCATTTGACCGAAGCAAAAAGGCCCGCCACCGTAAGCGGTGACGGGCCTCAACTGTACGGTCTGCGCGCTGGCTCGAGCTAGGCGTTCTATTTACCCAGCTTGGCCTTAACCAGACCGACCACGGTCGGGATGATCGACACGGCAACGATGCCGATAATCAGCAGCTCAAAGTGCTCCTGCACAAAGGGAATGCCACCAAAGAAGTAGCCCAGCAGCGTAAAGACCGTCGACCAGGTAATGCCGCCCAGCACGTTAAAGACGACAAAGTTGCGCCAGTGCATGCCGCCCATACCGGCGATAAAGGGCACAAAGGTGCGGATAAACGGGAAGAAGCGGCCGAGGAAGATGGCCAGGTGGCCCCACTTGTCCAAGAAGTCCTCGGACTTTTTGATGCGCTCGGGCGTCATGGCCTTGACCTTGCCCGAAGCGATGATCTTTTTGCCAAAGAAGTGACCAATCATAAAGTTGCACTGATCGCCCAAAATGGCAGCGGCCCATGCGGTAGCCAGAAGCGCCACGATGTTAAAGCCGCCGTTGTGGGCAAAGAAGCCCGAAGCAAACAGCAGCGAATCGCCGGGAAGGAACGGGAAGAACACCACGCCCGTCTCGATAAAGATGATCAGGAACACGCAGCCGTAGGCCATAAGCGGGCCGGCGGCGATCCAGCTGGCGATCGCGGTGCGCGGATCCTTAAGCAGCTCGGCGATAAAATTGATGAAACCCATGAAGTAAAACCTCTCAGTTGTGGGCGCGGATACGTCCAAGTTGACCAGTATACGGTTGCGGTGCCCCCTCGTGCGCAACCCCACAAAAGCATGACTCCATTACCAGCAAGTTTGCATAACTGACACCTGTAGCGCAAAGCCGACAAGATTGTCCTTCCTAATCCCTAGCGAATCGCTATACTTTATTGAATCGCATTGCCATGGGCTAAGGGAGGGCGGCCGGTGAGCTTTATCAATACCATCCGCGAGGACATCAAGACCGTCCAAGCGCAGGACCCCGCCGCGCAAAACGGTCTGGTCATCTTCCTTTCCTATCCTGGCCTGCACGCCAAGTGGAACCACGTGCCCGAGCACTGGCTGTGGGAGCATGGACATCGCTCGCTCGCCCGCGTGCTCTCGCAAATCACCCGTCATATCACCGGCGTCGAGATTCATCCCGCCGCACAGATCGGCAAGCACTTCTTTATCGACCACGCCATGGGCGTCGTCATCGGCGAGACCACCGTCGTGGGCGACAACTGCGTGCTCTACCAGGGCGTCACGCTCGGCGGTACCGGCAACGAGACCGGCAAACGCCACCCAACGCTCGGTAATAACGTCACCGTGGGCACAGGCGCCAAGGTGCTCGGCAACATCCGCATCGGCAACAACGTCAAGATCGGCGGCAACTCGGTCGTCGTTAAGGACGTGCCCGACAACTGCACCGTTGTTGGCGTGCCGGGACGCATCATCAAGCGCAACGGCTGCCGCGTGTTCGAGGAGAGCTTCGATGCCAAGCAGCATCGCGAGTACATGCCCGACGATGCCGCCGAGCAATCCGCGCTCAACCGTCAAGGCATCACCGAGAATGCCCGCCGCGTCAAGGAGCTCGAACGAGAGGTGGCCGAGCTCAAGGCCCTCGTCGCCAAGCTCGCGGACGAACGCTAGGGCTGCGAACGGCACAAGCCCGCATCAACACAAGAAGGCGCGCCAGGGAATTCATCCCCGGCGCGCCTTTGCGTTGATGCGACATGCGGGACTGTCCCTTTGTCACATTATGCGAACTGACTCAGATAGAGGTCGGCATAAGCGCCCTCGGCAGCCAGCAGCTCCTTATGCGTGCCCTGCTCGATAATGTTGCCGTGATCCATGACCAAGATCAGGTCGGCGTCCACGATCGTCGACAGGCGATGCGCGATCACAAAGCTGGTGCGCCCGCGCATGAGCGCGTCCATGGCGCGGCCGATGGCAAGCTCGGTGCGCGTGTCCACGCTTGAGGTCGCCTCGTCCAGGATGAGAATCGCCGGATTATTGAGCAGCACGCGCGCGATGGTCAGCAGCTGACGCTGGCCTTGGCTAATGCTCTCGGCATCGTTGGCCACCCGCGTGTCATAACCCTGCGGCATGGTGCGCACAAAGAAGTCGACCTGAGCGGCACGTGCGGCCGCGACAATCTCCTCGCGCGTCGCCTCGGGGCAGCCGTAGGCGATATTCTCGGCAATCGTGCCGTCGAACAGCCAGGCGTCCTGCAGCACCATGCCAAACTGCTGCCGTAGCTCGCCGCGGTCCATGCGGCTCGTATCCACGCCGTCGAGCGTAATACGCCCGCCGTCAATCTCGTAGAAGCGCATGAGCAGGTTGATGAGCGTCGTCTTGCCTGCTCCCGTGGTTCCCACCACGGCAATCTTCTGGCCCGGCTCGGCGGTAAACGACACGTCGCGCATAAGCGGCTTGTCGGGCGAATAACCAAAGCGCACATGCTCAAAGGAGACGCGGCCCTCCACGCGACCCGGCAGCTTGGCGGCCTTGTCCGGCAGCGGATCGGCCTCCATCTCGGGCTCATCGAGCAGGTCGAACACGCGCTCTGCACTCGCCAGCGCGCTCTGCAGCGAGTTGAAGGTAAACGACAACTGCGTCATGGGCTCGGACGCCTCGTAGATAAACTGGAAGAACGCCTGGAACACGCCGACGGTCATGTGACCGGCAACCAGCATGCTGCAGCCCACAAGCGCAATAACGATCTGCGCCAAACGGCCGATAAAGCGCACTGCGGGGCCGACAGCATTGATCATAAAGTCGGCCTTGGTGCTCACACGAGCCAGTTCCTTCGAAGCCTCGTGCACCTCAGCGGAGCTCTGACGTTCGCGGTTAAACGCGCGGATCACCAGACGGCCCGAATAGCCTTCCTCGACCGCACTCGTAATCTTGGACACCCACTCCTGGCGCTCGCCCGTCACATCGTGTGTGCGGCGCGAGACGACCTTCGTCACCAGCAGCGACAGTGCCGTAAAGAACAGAAAGACGAGCGTAAGCTGCACGCTGAACACGAACATCACGCTCACAGCACCAACAACCGTGCCGATCGACACGAGCAGCTGCAGCAATCCGCGCTGCATGCTCTCGGACATCTTGTCCAGGTCGTTGGTCGCGCGGCTGACGACCTCGCCGGGACGATGCGCGTCAAAATAGGCGAGCGGCAGACGGTTGAGCTTTTGCGCGATGCGGTTGCGCAGGCGCAGATTGAGGCGTTCGGCCACGCTCGACATCAAAAAGCTCTGGAGCGCGTAGAACGAAGCGGCGGCCGTCCAAATCAAAAAGTAGATGAAGATAGTCCTGCCGCAGTTCTCCCAGGTGATGCTGAAGGTGGCGTTGTTGACAAACGCTACCTGAATGTGGCCCCACAGCTCATCGATCACGCGGGCGCTATATGCCGGCGCGGCAGTGTTAAAGATGACATAGAACACAATGCTCGCGAACACGATATAGAAGCGCCAATGGTCGCCGGCAGCCTCACTCCACAGGCGGCGCACCGTCGCCCAGGTATCCCGAGGCGTCTCGTCCTCGTCTTCGTCGTCCACGTCGCGCATACGCTCTGCCTCGGCGCGGGCGCGCTCGTCCTCGGCGCGTTCGTTTTCCTCGTAGAGCGCTTGGCGGCGAGCCTCGCGCTCGGCTGCAGCCTTGGCGGCCTCGTCCAGCTCGGGTGCTACGGCAGCCGTTTCCTCAACCAGTCCCGCGGCAACGGCGTCATCAACGCCGCCCTGTTTCTTGAGCTCCTTGGTCATGCTACTCACCTCCCTTCATTTGCGATTCCGCGATGGCGCGGTACACCTCGCAGGTTTCCATAAGCTCGCCATGCGTGCCCAAGCCCACAACCTCTCCGTCCTTGAGCACGACAATCTGGTCGGCATGCAAGATCGTCGAGATGCGCTGCGCGATGATGAGCACCGCAGCGTCACGCGTCTCATCTTGCAACGCATGGCGCAGGGCCGCATCGGTCTTAAAGTCCAGAGCAGAAAAACTGTCATCGAAGATATATAGATTGGCATGCTTCATGAGCGCACGGGCGATTGCCAGACGCTGGCGCTGACCACCCGAGAAGTTCGTACCGCCCTGGGCAACCGGGGTATCGAGCCCCTGCGGTTGGTCGAGTACAAAGGTGCTCTGGGCAACCTCAAGCGCGTGAAGCATGTCGCCCTCGGTCGCGCCTTCGTTACCAAAGCGAAGGTTGCTCGCCACCGTGCCCGAGAACAGCCACGCCTTCTGCGGCACATAGGCAATGCGCCCGCGGATTTCGTCTTGCGTAAGCTCGCGCAGGTCCACACCATTCAGGCGAATGGAGCCCTTGGTAGCATCGTGGAAGCGCAGCAGAAGCTTTGCCACCGTCGATTTGCCCGAGCCTGTCGAGCCAACGATCGCAGTCGTCTGACCGCGACGGCAGGCAAAGCTCAGGTCGCACAGGGTGTCCTCGTCGGCATCGTCAAAGCGAAACGACATGTGGTCGAACACGGCCACCGCATCGGCTTCGTCCTCCGAGTCGGACGCGGCCGCATCAAGCGTACGCTGGCCATCGACGATGCTCGGCTCAATCTCCAACACCCGCTGCGCACGGTTCAGGCACGCGGCAGCACGCGGAAGCGTCAGCACCACCATCTGGGCCATCATCACAAAGAACAGGATCAGAATTGCATACTCCAGCACCGCCGAGATACTCGCAATCTGCATGGCGTGGGCGCCTACGCGGTTGCCGCCCACCCACAGCACCGCCACCTCGGCGATGTTCATCAAAAAGAAGCTTGAGCTGTCGAGGCCCACAAACAGGTGGTTGACTTTGATAGCGTTGACGGCGTATTCGCTAAACACCTCGTCCAGACGCCGTTCCTCGTGGCGCTCCTTGTTAAACGCACGGATGACGCGCACGCCCACAATATTCTCGCGCAGCACCACGTTCATGCGGTCGATAAAGCCCTGTAGGCGCATAAAAATCGGCGCCGCGTTGGCAACCGTAAAGACCGCCGCCACCAGCACAATCGCAACGACTACGCCCAGAAGCGTGCCCATGGCGGGATCGATAAACCAGGCGAAGATGATGCCCGCCACAGCCAAAAACGGCACGGGCAGCACCAGCTGAATCGTCTGCAGAATCGCCTGCTGAATCACGTTGATGTCGTTGAGCGAGCGCGTGATCATCGATCCGGTGCCAAAGCGCTCAAAATCGCTGGCCGCGAGCTCGAGCGATTTGTCGTACACGGCATTGCGGATATCGCAAGCCACGTTGGCGGCCAGGCGCGCCGAAAGATAGCAGCCCAGCACCGTGCCGCCGCTAGCCATGCTGGTCGCGATAAACATGTATAGGCCGTTGCGTAAAATGTAGTCGACATCGCCCGTGGTAATACCGGTGTTGACCATGTTCGCCAGCATCGTGGGAACCAACAGCGTACCGACGTTATCCACCAGCAGCACCAGCAGCGTCACTGCGACAAGCCCTCGATATGGCTTTAGAAACCTCATTAACAGTCGCACGACTCCCCCTCACCTTGATTCTCGGCTTGGCTCTCGGCAGCGATATGCTGCTTAAAGGCATCGCACTCATCGCCGAGCACCTGAGAGAATTTGCCGATCAAGCGCATAATCTCGCGCTGCTCACATGGCTCAAGCGCGCCAAAGGCTCGCTGCTCGGCCTTGAGTGCCGGCAGCGCATAACGCTCGGCAAATCGCCTGCCCTCTTCGGTCAGGCTCACAACCTTGTTCTTACGACTGCCTTCGGCAAACCCCAACGTTGCGAAGCCCCGCGCCGTCAAGGTTTTAATTGCCGAGTTGATGGTCTGCTTGCTGTAGAACCATTCGCTTGTCAGACGGCTTACGGCAATACTGCCGCCCGCCGTGCTAGTGTCGACGAGCATCCAATAGGCGCAGTCCGAAAGGCCGCAGGCGCGCGAGAACTCCGAATAGATATGGTCGAGTCCATTGAGCAACCGATCGAAGTCGACCAGCGTAACCGCACTATTCATCTATCCCACCATTCAATTGTTCGATTTTTGACCAATTATGTGTCTCTAGATTAGTCCGAGTTTTGACTATCGTCAACAGGCTCTCCGCAAATGCGTGCATTTTTATGGCCTATCGGCAGAAAAAGACCGCCGGCGCGGGGGCGGCGCCAGCGGTCACGTGAAAATCGGGTTTTATTGCCTGTTAAGCGGCGACGGCCTCATAGACCGTAGCGCCCGAGAAGCTGTCATGCAGGCTCTTGCCGGCAATCCACGGCAGCTCGACGACCTCGCAGACCGTGTTGACCAACTCAGAACAGTCAGTAAAGTGGCCCTTGTCGTTGAGGGCCTCGCAATCCTGAACACGCCAATAGCCATCGGTGTGCGTGATGTAGTACTCGTGATCGTTGATCGACACGAAAGCGCGCGTCTTGGAACGCAGCAGCTTCAGAAATCCTTCGAAATCGGTCTCGACGACATCTCCAGCCTGGAACATGATGTTACCTCCTGGCCCGGCGCCACCACGGCGCATTGATAAACGTTGGTACTCCTTTAGTAAAACCTTTATCAAAGGTTATGCGTTCGTCATTTAGGCAAGTGGTAAAAAACCGCAGGGTAGACGGGATAAAACGTTTAACCATCCCATTTGTTTGTCACATTCTGAAGGTACTTTTATGCAAACCTACTTTCCCAATTGGAATCTATCCTTTTGGCCGGGCAATTGACCGTCTATCGTTTAAGCCCGGCGGGTATGAACGGGGCATCTGCAACGCCACCGCAAGGAGACACCATGGAGACTATCGAAGCACTCATTCACCGCCGCAGCTGCCGCAACTACAGCGATCGTCCCGTCGAGGCCGAAAAGCTTGCACGTATTATCGAAGCCGGCCAATATGCACCGAGCGGCATGGGCCGCCAGCCGGTGACGTTTGTCGCCGTCACCGATCCCGCGACCGTCGAGCGTCTCTCACAGCTCAACGCCCAGGTCATGGACAGCAACAGCGACCCCTTCTATGGCGCCAAGACCGTTGTGGTGGTGCTGGTTGACCGCAGCGCGCCCACACATCTGGAAGACGGCTCGCTCGCCATGGGCAACTTGCTCAACGCCGCCTATGCACTGGGTGTCGATTCGTGCTGGATTCACCGCGCGCATGAGGTCTTTGACTCGCCCGAGGGCCTGGAGCTGCTGGCCAGCTGGGGCCTGCCCGCCGACGGCAGCCTGCGCGGTGTCGGTAACTGCATTCTTGGCTACGCCGAGGACACGCTACCCGAGGCAAAGCCGCGCCGCGACAACGTCGTCTACGTAAGGTAATTCGTTCCGCCGTTCTACCGAACGGCGGGCTCGTTGACGCTGCGCGGGCCGCATTCACGCCAATCTGACGTTCAATTTCGAGGGCGCGACCAGAAGGTCAGCGCCCTCTCATTTCACGTCACCTTGGCGCAAATGCGGCTCGCTCGCTTTTGGCGACTGGCATCGAATGAGCCACTGTCTTGGGCAGCTAAAAAAGCCCCGTCCCAAATTAGCTGCCCCACTCACAACTTATCTTGCCGATGGAGTTGTCGTCGTTTCGTTCGTCTGGGCCGTTTCGGCGCCATCGCCCTGTTCGTCCTCGTCCTTTTGCGCATCGGCGATGGTGGAGGCCGCCGCAACGATACCGCGCTGGG
>CAVEET010000087.1:0-2652 GCA_963614835.1 Bulleidia sp.
TACGCCTATATCATCGACGAGTTGTTGCACACGCACCCGGACGAGAACAACTATCGCGTGCGCTATCACGAGCGCATCGTGGAGTCCATCCTGGAGACCGCCAGCGCCGACGACTTTATTGAGTCGCTCGCCTCGCTCATCAAGCGCCTGGCCGTCGACCACCTGCACCTGGTGGGCGACATCTTCGACCGCGGCGGCGGCGCGGCCAAGATTATGGACCGTCTGCTCACCTACCATTCGCTCGACATCCAGTGGGGCAACCACGACCTGCTGTGGATGGGCGCTGCGACCGGTGAGCCCGCCTGCATCGCCACGGTGTTGCGCAACAACCTACGCTACGACAACTACGAGATCCTGGAGAACGACTACGGCATCTCGCTGCGTGAGCTTGTCGCCTTTGCCGATGCCACCTACACCGCCGGTGAGTCCATCACCCCGCTGATCAAGGCCATCAACGTGCTGCTCTTTAAGCTCGAGGGCCAGATTATCCAGCGCCACCCCGAGTTCGATATGACCGACCGCCTGTTACTCGACAAGATCGACCACGACACCGGCACGGTCACGCTCGCCGACGGCAGCGTGTGGCCGCTCACGACCAACGACTTCCCCACCGTCGACCCGGCGGACCCCTATACGCTCACGTCTCAGGAGCAGCACATCATCGACAAGCTCGTGTCCGAGTTTGTCACCGCCGATCACCTGCATCGCCATATCGATTTCCTCTATTCCCACGGCTCGATGTACAAGGTCGCCAACGGCAACCTGCTCTTCCATGGCTGCGTGCCGCTCAACGAGGACGGCACCTTTAGCAGCATGAACTGCCTGGGCACCTGGCACGCTGGCCGTGATTATCTCGATTTTTGCGACCACATCGCCCGCCGCGCGTGGCGCGTGGGCGACCGCGATGCCCTCGACTGGATGTGGTACCTGTGGATTGGCTTCAATTCACCCGCCAGCGGACGCCTGGTGCGTACCTTTGAGCGCGCCTATATCGCCGATAAGAGCACCTGGGTCGAGCCGATGGACCCGTACTTTACGCTTACCAAGTCGCCCTCGGTCTGCGATGATATCATGCGCGAGTTTGGCGTCGCGCCCATGGCATGCTCGCCGACCGGCCACATCATCAACGGCCACACGCCCGTTAAAACCACCAAGGGCGAGCAGCCCATCCGCGCCGAGGGCAAGCTGCTGGTCATCGATGGCGGCTTCTGCCGCGCTTACCATCCCAAGACGGGCATCGCCGGCTATACGCTTATCTCGAGCTCGCGCGGCTGCCGCCTCAAGTCGCACCGGGCCTTTACGACGGTTGCCGAGGCACTCACGCGCAACGTGGACATCGAAAGCGAGACCAACCGTTTTGACCAAGCGGACCGTCGCCGCATGGTGAGCGACACCGATACTGGCGCCAAGATCCGCAGCCAAATCCAGGACCTCCGCCAGCTGCTCGATGCATATAGAAACGGTGCTATCGAGGAGCGCGCCTAGCACCACCCGCGGGGATTGGCTAAACTTGCTGAGTTAGTCATCCCCGCGGCGCTTCGGCGCCAGCTTAAGGCAGGTACCATGCAAAAGCTCCTTGCGCAGATCATGAAATTTGGCGTCGTCGGTGTCATTGCCACGGTTATCGACTTTGGCATTATGAATCTGCTTCACTACGGTCTGGGCCTCAACATCCTAATCGCCAACACCAGCGGCTTTATCATCTCACTCATCTTTAACTACCTCGCAAGCATGAAGTACGTGTTTGCGCACAAGGAAGGCATGAGCCGCCGCCGCGAGTTCATCATCTTTGTCGTGCTGTCCGTGATCGGTTTGGTGCTCAACGACGGCATCGTGCTGGCGCTCAACGCCGGCCTGGGACTCGAGGCCAATATCGCCAAGATCTGCGCCACCGCGCTTGTCATGGTCTACAACTTTGTGACCCGAAAAATCTTCCTGGAGGGCGACGAGACAAAATAGCTCGAAACCCCTGCAGCATTACGGCGCCCACGGACGACGCGCACTCAGCGCAGTATCGTCCGTGGGTGTCGCTCGTTTACGGGCAAATTTTCAACGTTTGCGGATTAGCTCTTGAAAATTTGGCGAGTTCATATAGTTCTTGGCAAAGACCTTACGTTTCCCTTGTAAAAGCTCTAAAGTATCTTCTGCTCGATTCATCAACGCATTGGATGTGATTACGTGCGCAAGGCGCTGGCACAACCTCATACCAAGCAGTTCCTCAAGTTTGCTGTCGTGGGTCTTATCTCCTTTGGCATCGACTGGGGCATGCTCATTGCGCTCGTCGAGCTGTTCCACCTCGACTTTTTGATGAGCACCACGGTTTCGTTTATCACGTCCGTCGTGGTCAACTACTGGCTCAGCATGAAGTACGTGTTCGACCACCGCGAAGGCATGAGCCGCAAGCGCGAGTTCACGATCTTCACCATCCTGTCGGTGATCGGCCTGGGCCTCAACGACCTGTACATGTTTGTGGGCGTCACGTTTTTGAGCATCGGCTACCAGGCCATGAAGGCCATCGCCACGTTCCTCGTCACCTGGTACAACTACTTCAGCCGCCGCTTCTTCCTCGAGGGCGCACGGTCATAGTCGATTCACTATTTGCTTGAATGTATAACCGGTTGGAATTCCCGTTCCAACCGGTTTTTTGTTTGC
>CAVEET010000088.1:0-3245 GCA_963614835.1 Bulleidia sp.
TTGCTCTCGGGATGCTGGCGGCGCAGCTCCTTGATCACGGCCTTGCCCACCACGTGGTTGGGCAGGCACGCGAAGGGCTGCGTGCAGATGATGTTGGGCGCACCGTGATCGATCAGGTCGAGCATCTCGGCCGTGAGCAACCAGCCCTCGCCCATGTTGTTGCACACCGAAAGCACCGTGCGGGCCTTGTCAGCCATGGTGCCGATGCGCTCGGGCGCCTCAAAGCGGCGGGACTTTTCGAGCATCTCCTCCACCGGCGTGCGCATCCAGTCCACGAGCTTGATGAGCGCCTGCATACCAGCGCGCGTGGTAGCAGAGCTTCCCAGCTCGTCCTTCTGCAGCTCGGCATTACTCATGGAGTACAGGAAGAAGTCGAGCAGGCCCGGCACTACGGCCTCGCAGCCCTCGCGCTCGATGACATCGACCACGTGGTTGTTGGCTGTGGGGTGGAACTTGACCAAGATCTCGCCGACCACGCCCACGCGCGGCTTGGTGCCCTCGCCCACAAGCGGCATGGTGTCGAACGCGCGGATGGCCTCACGCGCAAGCTTGGTGTAGTTGTGCCTGTTGAACTTAGGCGCCAGCTTGCGGGCGCGCGCCATGTACTCCTCGTAGAGCGCGTTGGCGGCACCGGGCGTGGCCTCGTACGGGCGGCAGCGGTAGAGCATCTGCATCATCACATCGCCAAAGAGCACCGCGTAGACCGCCTGCTTGAGCAGCGCCGGCGTAATCTTAAAGCCAGGGTTGTCCTCGCCGAGCGCCACGGCCGAAAGCGAGATCACCGGGATCTCGGGGTGGCCGCTCTCGCGCAGGGCCTTGCGAATGAGCGCGATGTAGTTGGTGGCACGGCAGCCACCGCCGGTCTGGCTGATAACCACGGCCGTCTTAGACAGGTCGTACCGACCGCTCTCGATGGCCTCCATGATCTGGCCCGTCACCAGGATCGACGGATAGCAGATGTCATTGTTCACATAGCGCAGACCGGCCTCGACGGCATCGTGATCAGTCGAGGGCAGCAGCTCCAGGTTGTAGCCGGCACCACGGAACACCTCTTTGACCAGATCAAAGTGGATCGGCGCCATCTGCGGGCACAGGATGGTGTAGCCCTCGTCGCGCATCTGCTCGGTGAAGGGTACCTTGGGCCACGCGGTCGACGCGCTCTCACGCTGGGCCTCAAACGTGTACTTGCGGCTCGCGAACGCGGGGGCATCCGTGGAGGGCGCCACCGGCGCGGCGTCACCCTGCTCGTAGGCCTCGCCCGCGGCCGTGGCCTCGGCCAAGCGCTCGGCCTCCTGGTCCTTGAGCGCTGCCATGAGCGAGCGGATGCGGATGCGCGCGGCGCCCAGGTTGGACACCTCGTCGATCTTGAGCACGGTGTAGATCTTGCCGCTGGCCTCCAGAATCTCCTGCACCTGGTCGGTGGTCAGAGCGTCCAGGCCGCAGCCAAAAGAGTTGAGCTGGATCAGGTCCAGGTCGTTGCGCATCGTCACAAAACGGGCGACGGCGTACAGGCGGCTGTGGTACATCCACTGGTCGACGACGCGAATCGGACGCTCGGGCTTTACCAGATGCGCGAGCGAATCCTCGGTAAAGACCGCAAAGCCAAAGCTCGAGATAAGCTCAGGCAGGGCGTGGTTGATCTCGGGGTCATTGTGGTAAGGACGGCCGGCGAGCACAATGCCGTGGCCGCCGTGGTCCTCGACCCACTTAAGGGCCTCCTCGCCCATGGTCTGGATGTCCTCGTGGAAACGCGCATCGGCCTCAAAGGCAGCGTTGACGGCGGCATCGACCTCGGAGCGCGTGATTTTAGGACCGCGCACGCGACCGCGACCGGCCTCAGCATCGGCCACACGGTCGACGGCGAGCACCTGGTACAGACGGCGCTTGAGCTCGGTCTTATCGTGATAGGGCACAAACGGGTACAGGAACTCGATGTTCTGCTCGCGGATCTCGTCGATGTTGAGTGCCAACGCTGTAGGGTAGCTCATGACGATGGGGCAGTTGTAACAGTTGCCGGCGGTCGGATCCTCCTTGCGCTCCCAGCGCACGCACGGCATCCAAATGAAGTCGACATCGCGGTCGATAAGGTTCATCACATGGCCGTGGCTCATCTTTGCCGGATAGCACACGCTCTCGGACGGCATGGACTCGATGCCCGCCTGGTAGGTCTTCTTGCTCGACTGGTCGGACAGCTGCACGCTAAAGCCCAGGCGCGTAAAGAACGCGTGCCAGAAGGGGTAGTTCTCGTACATGTTGAGTGCGCGCGGGATGCCGACGGTGCCGCGCGGAGCCTCGTCGGGGCTCAGGACCTCGCGGTTAAAGAGCAGCTCGTTTTTCTTTTTGAAGAGGTTGGGGGCCTCGGTCTTCTGCTTTTTATGGCCGGCGCCCTTCTCGCAGCGGTTGCCGGTAATGAAGCGCCTGCCGCCGCCAAAGTCGTTGACGGTGAGCTGGCAGTTGTTGGAGCAACGGCCGCAGCGGACGTGCTTTTGCGTCACGGTGAGGTGCGCGATGTCCTCGGCCGAAAGGATGGTCGAAGTGCCGTCGGCGCCGGCGCGATCGCGGGCGAGCAGGGCCGCACCATAGGCTCCCATGCAGCCGGCGATGTCGGGACGCACGGCATGAACGCCGGTGAGCTGCTCAAATGCGCGAAGCGTGGCGTCGGACATAAAGGTGCCGCCCTGAACGATCACCTGACTGCCGATCTCCTTGGGGTCGCGCAGCTTAATGACCTTGAACAGGGCGTTCTTGATGACGGAATAGGACAGGCCGGCCGCGATGTCGCCCACCGTGGCGCCTTCCTTTTGCGCCTGCTTGACGCGCGAGTTCATAAAGACCGTGCAGCGGCTGCCCAGGTCGACCGGGGCCTTGGCATGGATAGCGGCGTCGGCGAACGCGCGCACGTCCATGTTCATAGAGACGGCGAAGCTCTCGATAAAGCTACCGCAACCCGACGAGCAGGCCTCGTTGAGCATGATGTGCTCGATAACGCCGTCCTTGACGCGCAGGCACTTCATGTCCTGGCCGCCGATGTCCAGAATGAACTCGACGCCGGGCAGGAACGCCTTGGCGCCGCGCAGGTGCGCGACGGTCTCGATCTCGCCGGAGTCGGCCTTAAGGGCCTCGATGAGCAGCGCCTCGCCGTAGCCCGTAGTGGTCACGTGGCCGATGGTGCAACCGGCGGGGATGTGGTTGTAGAAATCGGCCATGATGACCTTGGCCGTGCCCAGGATGTCGCCGTTGTTGTT
>CAVEET010000089.1:0-11054 GCA_963614835.1 Bulleidia sp.
ACCGATTCTACCGACTATTCGTACGATAGCTACTAAGCCGCTCGTACGCGAAAGGAAACATCATGGCTAAAGATTCCAGCTTCGACGTCGTGTCCGAGGTCAACATGCAAGAGGTCGACAACGCCTTCCAGCAGACCACGCGCGAGATTTCCCAGCGCTATGACCTTAAGGATTCCGGCGCCACGATCGAGCTTTCGAAGGGCGACAAGCTCTTTACGATCAACGCCCCGGCCGACTTTGTCTCCAAACAGATTATCGACCTGTTGAGCTCCAAGCACATCAAGCGCGGCATCGACCTCAAGGCTGTCTCGTGGGATGCTCCGCAGGCGGCGTCGGGCGGCACCGTGCGCGTGCTCGGCCATATCGTCGAGGGTATCGACCAGGCGACCGCCAAGAAGATCAACAAGGACATCAAAGACCAAAAGCTCAAGGTCAAGGTGACCATCGAGGCCGACAAACTGCGTGTTTCCTCTGCTTCGAAGGACGCGTTGCAGACCGTGATCCAGTTCCTGCGCGACCAGGACTACGGTCAGCCGCTGCAGTTCACCAACTACCGCTAATATCATTCGAAAGGACCGCTCTCCAACATGGATACACCGTTGGGCTCCGTGCTCTACATCACCCTCGGGTGCGCTAAGAACGAGGTTGACACCGACCGCATGCGTTCTCTTTTGACCGCCGCAGGCTACGAGGAGGCATTCGACCCGCAGGACGCCGATATCGCCATCGTCAATACATGCTCGTTCCTCGCCTCCGCAACGTCCGAGAGCATCGAGACCACGCTCGAGCTCGCCAACGAGGTTCAGGACGGCGTTCGTTCTTGCCCCATCGTCATGTGCGGCTGCGTGCCGTCACGCTATGGCGATGACCTGCCTGACGAGCTGCCCGAGGTCGCTGCCTTTGTGAAGGCCGACGAGGAAGACGGCATCGTGGCGATCATCGATGGCGTGCTGGGTGTCGAGCGTGAGATTGCAGCCTATATCCCGCAGGTCAAACGTACCGTCGAGGGTGCTGTCGCCTACGTCAAGATTTCCGATGGCTGCAACCGCTTCTGCAGCTTCTGCATGATTCCCTATATTCGCGGTCGCTATCATTCGCGCAATGCCGAGAGCATCATCTCCGAGGTGCGCGACCTGGTTGCCGGCGGTGTGCGCGAGATCGTGCTGATCGGCCAGGACACGGGCATCTGGGGTACCGACTTTGCCGACGAGGACGTCGCCGATGGCTCGCCGCGCAATCTGGCGCAGCTGCTGCGTGCCGTCGCCGAGGCCGTGCGCCCGCACAACGTCTGGGTCCGCGTGCTCTATCTGCAGCCCGAGGGCATGACTGACGAACTCATCGAGACGATTCGCGATACGCCCGAGGTGCTGCCCTATATCGATATCCCCGTGCAGCACTGCGACGCGCGCATTCTCAAGGCCATGCGTCGCTCCGGTTCGCGCCAGGAGCTCGAGGATCTGTTCCGCGACCTTCGCGAGCGCATCCCCGGCATCGTGATTCGTTCCACGGCCATGGTCGGCTTCCCGACCGAGACCGACGACGAGTTCCGCGATCTTATCGACTTTATGGACACCGTCGGCTTTGACTACACGAGTGTCTTTGCCTACTCGCAGGAGGAGGGCAGCCTGGCCGCTAAGATGGAGGGTCAGGTCGACGAAGAGGTCAAGCTCGAGCGCGCCCAGGAGGCCATGGACCTGGCCGAGTCGCTCGGTTTTGCCGCCACCGCCGCACATGTGGGCGAGCGCGCCCAGGTAATCGTCGACGGTATCGAAGAGACCGAGGATGGCGCCGAGCTGATCGGCCATGCCTGGTTCCAGGCGCCCGATTCCGATGGCGCGGTGCATCTGGACGCCAGCGAGGCGTCCGTGGGCGATATTCTGACCGTCGAGTTTACCGATAGCTTCTGCTATGAGCTTATCGGTCATGTTGTGGAGTAGGAGAGCGTCGTGGCTAACGAGAGCAATAAGGAACTGACGAGTGTCTGGACGCCCGCCAACATCGTGACGTGCGTTCGCATCGTCTTTATCCCGGTGTTCATGATCGTCTCGGCGCTTTCTCACAAGAGTGTTGCCGGTACGGATTGGAGCACCTTCGACGGCCCGCTCGCCGCCGCTGCCTTCATTCTGTATGTGATCCTGTCGTGCACCGATAAGGTCGACGGTTATCTGGCGCGTTCGCGCAACGAGATCACCGACTTCGGTAAATTCTTGGACCCCATCGCCGATAAGCTGCTCGTGTTCTCGGCCCTGCTGCTGTTCTTGGATTTTGGCGCGGTGACCGTGTGGTCCGTGTTCATTATCCTGTTCCGTGAGCTTCTGGTGAGCGCTCTTCGCATGGTCGCGAGTGCGGCCGGTGTGGTCGTTGCGGCCGATAAGCTCGGCAAGTACAAGACGGCAACCACGATGGTCTCCATTTGCGGTTACCTGTGCGTTTTTGCTATGGCCGGCTTGCACCTTGGCCCGGTGGCGCTGACGCTCGGCATCTACTCGGTGTCGCGCTTCCTGTATGCCGTTGCCGTTGTCCTGACCGTTATCTCGGGCGCCCAGTACTTCTGGAACTGCCGCAAGATCGTCTTTTCGGTCTAGGTCCTGGTGGGTATGATGGTCTCTTTTGAGCAGATTTCCGCACACAATGAGGAGCTGGCGCGCGATATTGTCGAGCGCGCGAGCGCTCGGGGCGTGACGGTTTCGACGGCTGAGTCGCTGACGGCGGGTATGATCGCCTCGACGATTGCGGATATCCCGGGCGCCTCGGCGGTGTTGCGTGGCGGTGCGGTGACTTACTGCGATGAGATTAAGCATCGCGTTCTTGGTGTTGAGCAGGAGACGCTCGACCGCTATACCGCGGTGTCGCATCAGACCGCGCGCGAGATGGCGGTGGGTTCGCTGGAGCTGTACCAGAGCGATATTGCAGTGAGCGCAACGGGTTATGCCGGCCCCGGCGGTGGCTCTGAGGACGATCCGGCGGGCACTTTCTATATTGGCTGGGCGCATCGTTCCGCCGATGGGGGCGTGCCGGTCGTGGACTCTGTGCGCTGCCACTATGAGGGCGACCGTTCGTGTGTTCGTGCCCATGCGGTCGCGGAGGCATTGGGGCGCATTGCCCTTGTGCTCAACTCTATGGAATAGACATGTTTTAAGGGGCCTTAGGGCCCCTTAATTGTGGAGATAGGGACCTCTGACAAATTTAGCGTTTGTGCTGGTTGTAGATGTATTTTTGCCTGCCTTGTTCATATTTGGTCCTTTGTGGTCAAGTATTTGGTCAGTGTTTGGTCGGCGTTTGGTTGGGTTTTGGAAAGACCGCCTGCATATGATTGGCCTGAACGGTTGACCACGAACAGCCGTTCGTTTATTATCGATGCAGGTTGTTAAGAGGAGGGCTATTCATGGCCAAGAATTCAGGTCCCGTACGTACCGTTCATGCTCGCACGACGGGTAAAGAGCGCGATGAGATGATCGCCACCACCAAGGCCGAGATCGAGAAGAAATTCGGCCAGGGTTCCATCATGAGGTACGGCGACGGTGGCCCCGAGCTCGAGGTCGAGGCCATTCCCACGGGCGCCCTGGCCCTCGATGCCGCGCTGGGTATCGGCGGCGTGCCGCGCGGCCGTATCGTCGAGATTTACGGTCCAGAGTCCTCCGGTAAGACGACGCTTTCGCTCGAGATCCTGGCTGAGGCCCAGGCAATGGGTGGCGTTGTGGCATTTATCGATGCCGAGCACGCGCTTGATCCCACGTATGCCGCGCGCATCGGTGTGGATATCGACGAGGTGCTCATTTCCCAGCCCGATACGGGCGAGCAGGCGCTCGAGATTGTTGACATGCTCGTGCGTTCCGGCGCCATCGATGCCATCGTCGTCGACTCCGTCGCCGCGCTGACCCCGCGTGCCGAGATCGAGGGAGAAATCGGCGACACTACGGTCGGTCTTCAGGCTCGCCTGATGAGCCAGGCGCTCCGCAAGCTCGCCGGCTCGCTGTCCAAGTCCAACACGACGTGCATCTTCATTAACCAGCTGCGTGAGAAGATCGGTGTCATGTTCGGCAACCCCGAGACCACGACGGGCGGCCGCGCCCTTAAGTTCTTCTCTTCGGTACGTATCGATATTCGCCGCATCGACAGCATTAAGCTTAAGGACGAGGTTATCGGTAACCGCGTGCGCGCCAAGGTCGTTAAGAACAAGGTGGCAGCTCCGTTCCGATCTGCTGAGTTCGACATCATGTACGGTACGGGCATCTCTAAGGAGGGCTCGATTCTGGACATGGCTGTCGAGTGCGGTATCTGCAAGAAGATGGGCTCCTGGTTTGCCTATGGCGAGGACAAGCTCGGCAACGGTCGCGAGGCCGCCAAGGCGTTCCTGCGCGAACACCCCGATTGTGCCGACGAGATTGAGCATAAGGTCCGCCTTGCCTGTGGACTTGAGTTTGATGACGATGCTCCGTCCGAGGTCGAGCTGACCGATCAGCCTGCGCCTGAGGAGTTTGACGAGCTTTACGCCATCGATGGTTCCGCCATGCTCGATGATGACGACGAGTAGCGGTTACGCTCATGTCGTATACGGTGACCGAGGCCACGGTCGTCTTTCCCGATAAGAAGGCGGCCTCCTCGTTCTCGAGCGGGTATGCGTCCAAAAAGCCTTGCGCACATATCGATTGTGAGCTTGAGGGCGGTTTTGAGCGGTCCATTTGGATTCCCGTGCGGGTCGCGCGGCTGTATGTCAAAAACCGCCCCGATCTTCCCTGTGATTGGGACAACTTTCGTGAGGCGGTGCAGCTCATCGAGCGTAAATGTGCACTTACCATGGTGACCGAGATGCTATCGCGCCGCGACCATGCGACGGGTGAGGTCCGTGACAAGCTGGCTCGCTACGGCTTTCACCAGCCCGCGATCGATTTCGCCGTCGAGCGCGCCACCGAGTATCACTTTTTAGACGACAACCGCTTTTGCTCGTACTTTATCGAGGAGCGCAAGCGGCGCGGTTGGGGACAGCGCAAAATCGAGACCGAGCTCAAGCGCCGTCATGTCGTGCTCGATGACATTCCCGGTTATCCCGAGGATTATTTTGCCGTCGAAGACGATTTGGCGCGTGCGTCAGCCCTGCTCGCCAAGCGGCGTGTTCCAGAGACGCGCGGATTCGAAAAACTGGTTCGGTTTTTGATGGGCAAGGGCTTCTCGTATCACATCGCCGCCGATGCCGTTAAGGCACGTCTCGATGCCGAACGCGAGGAATGTGCGGTTTAGGCGTATGCGTTTTGTGACCCTGCCGTTCACCGCGTTTTAGCCGCCGTGCCGGGGCCATTTATTTGACAGTTGTTGTGGTTCAACGTACGATAAACACTGTCATTTGCTTTGTGATATGTGCTCATCTGTGATGAGTTTGTTTATATGTTTATCTGTATCCGACCCGCATAAGCTGCGCCCATATTACTCAAATGTCGCGAGCCGTTCGTAAGGACGGTTCGCTTTGTTGTGTAACGAATCCATAAAAAGGAGTGAGCATGCCTATCATCGCAGCGCTCGTTGGCATCGTTTTGGGTGCCATCGCCGCCATTGCCTACATGCGCACCGCCAAGCAGGGTAGTCTTCACGAGGCCGACGAAAAGATCCAGTCGGCACACGCACAGGCTGAGTCCCTGATCGGTGATGCTAAGCGTCAGGCCGAGACCCTCAAAAAAGAGGCTCTGCTCGAGGCTAAAGAGGAGATCATCAAGAACAAGCAGGCCGCCGAGGCCGAGGACAAGCAGCGTAAGAGCGAGATTCGTACGCTCGAGAACCGCGTGATGCAGCGCGAGGAGTCCCTTGATCGCCGAAACGACGCTCTCGACAAGCGTGAGCACCAGCTGTCCAGCCAGGCCGGTCAGGTCGAGAAGCGCTCCCGCGAGCTTGAGGAGCTCTGCGCCAAGCAGACCTCCGAGCTCGAGCGTATCGCCGACCTGACCCGCGAGGACGCCCACAAGGAGCTCCTCGATAAGGTTCGCGGCGAGGTCACCCACGAGGCTGCCACGATCATTCGCGAGTCCGAGCAGCAGGTTCGCGCCGAGTGCCACAAGACCGCCCAGGAGATTCTGTCCCTGGCGATTCAGCGCTGCGCTGCCGACCACACAGCCGAGGTCACCGTTACCTCCGTGCACATTCCCTCTGATGACCTCAAGGGCCGTATCATCGGTCGCGAGGGTCGCAACATCCGGACCTTCGAGCAGGTTTCCGGCGTCAACCTCGTGATCGACGACACGCCTGAGACCGTCGTTCTTTCGAGCTTCGACCCGGTCCGTCGTGAGACCGCCCGTGTTGCCCTCGAGAACCTCATCGCCGACGGCCGCATTCACCCCGCCCGCATTGAGGAGATGTATCACAAGGCTGCCGACCTGGTTCAGCAGCGCGTGCGCGAGGCTGGCGAGCAGGCTGCCTTTGATACCGGTATCCACGACCTGCACCCCGAGATCGTCAAGACCCTTGGTGCCCTGCGCTACCGTACCTCGTTTGGTCAGAATGTGCTTCAGCACTCCCTCGAGGTTTCCGATCTGTGCGGCGTGATGGCTTCCGAGCTTGGCCTGGACGTTGTGACCGCTAAGCGCGCCGGCCTGCTGCACGACCTGGGCAAGGCAATCGACCACGACGTCGAGGGCCCGCATGCCGTCATCGGCGCCGAGCTTGCCCGCCGTTATGGCGAGAAGCCCGTTATCGTTCACGCTATCGAGGCTCACCATGCCGATGTCGACCCCAACACGGTGCTCGATGTCCTGGTACAGGCCGCCGATGCTGTCTCTGCCTCTCGCCCCGGTGCCCGTCGCGAGTCTGCCGAGAACTACATCAAGCGTCTTGAGAAGCTCGAGGAGATTGCCAACTCCCATGAAGGCGTCGAGCGTACCTATGCCATGCAGGCTGGTCGCGAGGTCCACGTCATGGTTCAGCCGGACAAGATCTCCGATGCCCAGTCCACGGTCCTGGCTCACGATATCGCCCATCAAATCGAGGAAGAGATGGAGTATCCCGGTCAGGTGCGCGTCGTCGTGATTCGCGAGAGCCGCGCTGTCGATATCGCTAAATAACATGAGCGACGCGAACGAGCTCATCTCATTTATCGCGTCGATGTCGGGGGAGGGCAACCTTCGCGTCGAGGAGAACCTTGGCGAGGGGTATGTCCGCCTCCGCGTTTCGGAGGCCGAGCGGCGCCAGGCAAAACACGACATTCAGCATGTCGAGGATATCGTCATCGAAATGCTCCGTAATGCTCGCGATGCCGGCGCCGACAAGGTCTATCTCGCCACGACCAAGGAAGATGGCGTCCGCACGCTTGTCTTTCTGGATAACGGTTCGGGCGTTCCGCAGGATATGCAAGAGCGAATCTTCGATGCCCGCGTTACCTCCAAGCTCGAGAGCATGAAGATGGACCGTTGGGGCGTTCACGGTCGTGGCATGGCATTGTTTTCGATCAAGCAGAACACCGACGAGGCCCGTGTGGTCACGTCCGGCGTCGATCTTGGTTCAGCCTTTAAGGTGAGCGTTGCAGCCGACCGCCTCAGTGAGCGTGCCGATCAGTCCAGCTGGCCCCAGGCCGTCAAGGATGAGGACGGACGTTATGTCTGTGCTCGCGGCCCGCATAATATTATTCGCGCTGCCTGTGAGTTTGCGCTCGAGGAGCTGCGTGGTTGCGATGTCTATCTTGGTTCTCCGTCTGAGATTGCCGCGACCCTTTATGCTCAGGCGTCAAGTCGGCTCGATACGTCTCGACTCCTGTTTATTGATGACGAGAGCGAGCTTCCGGTTGTCGATCGTTTAGGCCTTGCCTCTGATGCCGAGGACTTTATTCGTATCTGCTCGGGTTTGGGTCTTGAGATGTCCGAGCGCACGGCACATCGCATTTTGGCAGGGCAGATTAAGCCCGTTCGCGGTGTGACCGCGCGTCTGCTGCGCGAGCGTGATTCGTCCTCGCATGCGCCGGCTCCTGTCGATCTCGCGAAGGATCGTCGCGGGCTTCGTATTGCCAAGGATGACATGGCACAGTTTTCGCGTGCTGTGGAGCGCGACTTTAATGACCTTGCCGCCCGGTACTATCTCAACCTTTGCGGCGACCCAAAGATTCGCGTTTCGCGTGATCGAATCACTGTGACCTTCGATCTTGCCAAAGAGGAATAGTGCCTTTACCGAGTCCACTCGGTACGATACAGTTATTGCAGTTAAAACGTACTTTTAAACGCAGGAGTTTCTTCATGGATTGCCTGAAGGTATCAAGCAAATCATCGCCCGCGTCCGTTGCCGGCGCCATCGCCGGCATGGTCAAGGATGGTGTGCCCGTCAACATTCAGTGTGTCGGCGCCGGTGCGGTCAACCAGGCCATAAAGGCCGTGGCTATTGCGCGCGGTTTTTTGATTCCAACCGGGTTTGATATTTCCTGCGCGCCCGTGTTCTCCGACATCCTCATTAATGGGGAGTCGCGCACGGCCATCCGTCTTTCTATTTACGTTCACCAGATCAATCGAGCTGCTATGGATAACGTCGTCATGGATGATGTTAAGCCTGTGGCATAGCTTCTGCTTGCCTCGATTCGCCCCCCCTCTCCATCGTTAGGACTTATGCACATGGACCAGCGTTCCGTACGCGATATTCTTGCCGGTAAAACCTACTTTATCCGCACCTTTGGCTGCCAGATGAATCAGCACGACTCCGAGCGCGTGAGCGGTCTGCTCGATTCGTATGGCTGTCTCATGGCGCTCGATCCCGAGCATGCCGATATTGTTGTCTTCATGACATGCTGCGTGCGCGAGGCCGCCGATACTCGCCTGTACGGCCAGTGCAATTCCTGTAAAAGCCTGCCGCCTTCGCCTTCGGGCAAGCGTGTGGTTGCCGTTGGTGGTTGCATCGCGCAGCGCGATGGCGAGGGCCTGCTCACCAACGTCGATAACGTCAATGTCATCTTTGGTACGCATTCCATCGCACATGTGGCCGAGCTCATTGCCGAGGCATTCCTTGATGGCAAGCGTCATATCCGCACCAATGAGCATGAGGATACGGATGCCATGAGCATGCCGTGGCATCGCGAGACCCAGTATCACGCTTGGGTGCCCATTATGACGGGCTGCAATAATTTCTGTACCTATTGCATCGTTCCGTACGTGCGCGGTCGCGAAAAGAGCCGCCCCTTCGAGGAGATTGTCGACGAGGTGACCGGTTTGGTGCGCCAGGGCGTGCGTGAGATTACGCTGCTGGGCCAAAACGTTAACTCATATGGTCGCGATCTGTTTGGCAAGCCGCGTTTTGCCGATCTGCTACGTGCCGTGGGCGATACGGGCGTGGAGCGCATCTTCTTTACGTCTTCGCATCCCAAGGATCTGCTGCCCGAGACCATCGACGCCATGGCCGAGACGCCTGCTGTTATGCCGCAGCTGCACCTGGCCGTCCAGTCGGGCTCGACGCGCATTCTCAAGGAAATGAATCGCCGTTATACACGCGAGGACTATCTGGGCCTGGTCGATCGCATTCGCAACCGGATGCCCGATATCGCGCTCTCGACCGACATCATCGTTGGCTTCCCGGGCGAGACTGAAGAAGACTTTGAGCAGACGCTCTCACTTGCCGAGACGGTCCGCTATGCCCAGGCCTATACCTTCATCTATTCCAAGCGCGCCGGTACCCCGGCCGCAGAGATTGACGATCCTACGCCGCATGAGGTTATTCTCGAGCGTTTCAACCGCCTGGTTAAGGTTATCGAGACTACGGCACACGAGTATAACCAGGGTGAGCTTCATACTGTGGTGCCGGCGCTCATTGAGGGAACGAGTAAAAAGAACGACGCGGTCCTGCTGGGCAAGAGTCCCAAGAATCAGACCGTGCATGCGCCTATCCCCGAGGGTTACAGCATCGATCAGCTTGTTGGCAAGATCGTTGATGTTGACGTTGATGTTGCCAAGACCTGGTACTTGTCCGGTTCCGTTGTGGGCGAGCCGCGCTAATGGTTTCTTCCGAGCCAGGTCTTTCCGCCGTTGCGATCGTCGGTCCGACGGCGGTTGGTAAGAGTGATGTTGCCGACCGTTTGGCCGCTCGTCTTTCGTCCGAAGTGCTGTCGTGCGATGCGATGCAAATCTATCGCGGCATGGACATCGGTACCGCAAAGATGGCGCCCGATGAGTGTACGGCGCCGCTGCGTCTCGTCGACATTGTGGAGCCGGGTGTGGCATATTCTGCTGCGCTTTATCAGGCTGACGCTCGCGCGCATGTTGAACGTCTCCTTGGTTCGGGTTGCCTGCCGGTTTTTTGCGGAGGTACGGGGCTGTATCTCAAGGCCGCCCTCGATGAGATGGACTTTCCCTCGGGCGAACTTGAGGACGATCGCCGTGCGGGCTATCAGGCGCTTGCCGAGCGTATTGGTGAGGAAGAACTGCATGCCCTGCTTGCCGAGCGTGACCCCGAGTCCGCTGCGGTCATCCACCCCCATAATGTTCGCCGCGTGATTCGTGCGCTCGAAATGCACGATGATGGTATCTCCTATGCACAGCAAAAAAGTCAGTTTAGTGTTCCGCGCGAGCATTATCATGCTCTATGGTTTGGTCTGACGCGTAATCGCGAGGTGCTCTACGAGCGCATTAACCTACGTGTCGATCTGATGTTTGAACAGGGTCTTGTCGATGAGGTTCGCGGTCTGATGGACCAGGGGCTGGGAGATGCCCTGACGTCGATGCAGGCAATTGGCTATAAAGAGATTATCGATGCTTTTAATGGCGTGATGAGCATGGATGAGGCTCGCGAGCTCATTAAGATGCGTTCGCGTCGTTATGCCAAGCGTCAGCTTTCGTGGTTTAAGCGCGATGACCGTATCGTGTGGTTTGATATGGACGAGTTTACGATCGATGAGGTCGTTGAGGACATCCTGCATCGTATTGAGGCTGCCTAATGGCCCGTTTCCCCCTTGTTCCCACGGCACCCGAGCCCGAGCGTGCCATATTAGTTGGTGTTGAGTGGCGCGACAATGCATGGCCGCTCGATCGTTCGCTTGACGAGCTTGAGCGCCTGGCCCATACGGCTGGCGCCCAGTGCGTGGCGCGTTTGTCACAGCGTCTGGT
>CAVEET010000090.1:0-9755 GCA_963614835.1 Bulleidia sp.
GTCAGCGCCCTTTCGTTTCACGTCACCTTGTCTCAAATGCGGCCCGCTCGCTCATTTATGCTCTACCTGCGGTGTTTCCGTTCTTGGGAGATTTGTCGCTTCTTGCTTGCGTCAATGTATGATTATCTACTGCGTTAAACGGAATTCGATTGTTTTGAGGGTAGGGGATTTCTTTGGGTCGTGGTGCGGATATGACGCCGCCTTTGCGTTGGCGGTTAGGTGTTGCTGGTGGGGTAGCGCTTGTTGTGCTGCTTGTTGACCAACTGACCAAGCTTGCGGTTCGTGCCGTGGGCGATGCCCTGCATATGACCGTTATCCCCGGTGTGATTGACTTTCTGTTTGTTCGCAATATCGGAGCCGCCTTTAGTATGGGCGAGGGCCATGGCGTTGCGTTCGCCGTGCTGGCGCTTGCGGTCATTGTCGCCATTGCCGTGTACTTGCTGCGTGCGCCTCAGCTTGCTCGTCTTGAGGTTGTGGGCATGGCCATGGTCGCGGGCGGTGCTGTCGGCAACGCGATTGATCGCCTGGCCATGGGCTTTGTTACTGATTTTATTGCCGCTACCTTTATTGATTTCCCCGTCTTTAACGTGGCCGATATCGGCATTACGGTCGGCGTCGTGCTGGCACTCATCGGTTATATGTTCTTGAGCCCCGCCGCTCGCGAGGTCGATGCGACCGCCGAGCTCAACGCCCGTGACGAGGCCCGCGCCAAGCGCAAAGCCAAGCAGCGTGGGGAGCGTGCCCGCAAGATTCGCGAAAGGAATGAGCGTTAATGGCCGACATTCATATTCTTGTTGCCGACGATTCCACTGGTCAGCGTCTTGACGCCTATCTGGGCGCCAACGATGGCTGCCCCACGCGCTCTGCCTGCGCGCACTTGATCGAGGGCGGCGCCGTTGCCGTCAACGGCGAGACCTGCCTATCAAAAAAGTATGCCGTGCGCTCCGGTGACCGCATCTCGGTCGACCTGCCCGAGCCGCACGATCCGACCGACGTGATTCCCGAGGCCATTCCCCTCGATATCCGCTACGAGGACGACTACCTCATCGTGCTCTCTAAACAGCGCGGCCTGGTGTGTCATCCTGCCCATGGCCACGAGAGCGGCACCCTTGCGAACGCTCTGGTCTACCGCTGCGGCATCGATCATCTTGGTACCGTGCAGGGTGAGGACCGCCCCGGCATCGTGCATCGCCTGGATCGCGATACCTCGGGCCTTATGCTCGCGGCAAAGGACGACGACACCCAGCGCGCGCTTCAAAATCTTATCCGCACGCGCACGCTCGACCGTCGCTATATCACGCTCGTTCACGGGCACATCGCCATGGACGAGGGCACTATCAACACCGGTATCGCCCGCTCCACGCGCGACCGTGTGAAGATGGCGGTTTCCGATGACCCCTTTGCGCGCCAGGCCATCACGACTTTCAAGGTGCTCGAGCGCTTTGATTCCACGCGCTTCGACGACGGCTACACGCTTGTCGAGTGCCACCTGTTTACCGGTCGCACGCATCAGATTCGCGTGCATATGCGCCATATCAACCATGCCTGCGTGGGCGACCCACTCTACGGCAAGTGCGATGCGCGTGCCGATCAGGGTCTGACCAGGCAGTTCCTGCATTCTTGGCGCGTGGCATTCGACCATCCCGTGACGGGGGAGCGTATCGAGTGCCGTGACGAGCTGCCGTGGGACCTTGCGGCGGTTCTGGATGACCTGGCCCCTCGTTCGCTTGGCCGCACTGCCGCCGGTGACGAAATCGTCCCGCAGCTCGGTCTGCTCGAAGCCTAGTCAGTATTAGGTGGTTTCTTGAACTCGGTAAGCCTGCGGTAAGATATACGATTGTTTACGTAACGCGTTGCTGGGAGCCTGCATGCTCGCCTTTTTACAAACCAACACACCCATCGTGATCTTCAACCAGATTGTCGTCACGCTGCTTACGGTCTGCTTTCTGTACCAGGTGGTCTTCTTTGTCATTGGCGCTCTTCGTGGCGAGGTCGCGCCCCCTAAGGCCAAGAAACTGCATCGTTATGCCTTCTTTATCGCGGCACATAACGAGGAGGCCGTGATCGCCAACCTCGTTCGCTCCATCAAGGATCAGGATTATCCGTCCGAGCTTATCGAGGTCTTCGTGGTTGCCGACGCTTGCACCGATAACACGGCTCAGCTCGCTCGCGAGGCGGGCGCTATCGTGTACGAGCGCAACGACCTGGCCCGCAAGGGTAAGAGCTGGGTCATGGACTACGGTTTCGACCGTATCCTTAACGAGTATCCCGATACGTTTGAGGGTTACTTTATCTTCGATGCCGATAACGTTATCTCCCGCGATTACGTCTCCAAGATGAACGATGCTTTTGACCAGGGCTTTCATGTGGTCACCAGCTACCGCAATTCCAAGAACTTCGGCAGCTCGTGGATCTCGGCGGCTAATGCTACGTGGTACCTGCGCGAGGCGCGCTTTCTCAACAACGCGCGCAACATCTGCAAGACGTCTTGTGCCGTCTCGGGTTCGGGCTACCTCATCTCCGCCAGTGTTATCGAGGGTATGCACGGCTGGCAGTTCCACACGCTGACTGAGGACATTCAGTTCACCACGTTCTGCGCTATTCACGGCATTCGCATTGGCTATGCACCGGCGGAGTTCTTTGACGAGCAGCCGGTGACGTTTAAGGCGTCCTGGAAACAGCGCATGCGCTGGACCAAGGGCTTCTATCAGGTCTTTTTTACCTATGGCAAGCACCTGGTCAAATCGACCTTCCGCTATCATCGCTTTGCTGCCTACGACATGTTTATGACCATCGCCCCGGGTATGCTGCTATCGCTGATCTCGATGCTCGCCAATGCGACGTTCCTGATCGTGGGCGGTCTTTCGCACGGCTTCTTGGCTACCGAAGTCGAGATGCAGGCGTGCGCCGCTTCGCTCATTATGACCTTCGCCATGATGTATCAGACGTTCTTCATCTTGGCGCTGCTCACGACTATCTTTGAGTACAAGCATATTCACTGCGCGCAAAAGTGGCGTCTGGTGACTAACCTGTTTACCTTCCCGATCTTTATGTTCAGCTATATCCCCATCACGGTGGCCGCGCTGTTCCTGAAGGTCGACTGGGTGCCGACGCAGCACGCCGTCAACGTTACCCTTGACGAGGTCATGCAAGGCGCCAAATAACCACCACCAAAACCACCGCAAAGGGGACAGGCCCTTTGCGGTGGTTTTTGCTTTTGCGATGCAGCTCGAGGAGGTACTCGATGTTTTATATCCCGTTTTGGATTTGCATCTTTGCCGGCGCGGCGATTGATGCCCGTCAGCGACGTTTTCCCAATGAGCTTGCCGGTGCGTGTGCGGTGACGGCGTTAGTGGGCGTTTGGCTCGACAAAGGCGTTAACACGGCGCTTGATCATGCCGGTCTTGCGGTCATCGTCTACCTTGCCCTTGTGCTGACTGAGTCCCTCTGGCGTCGTTTTCGCCAAACCTCGGGCATTGGCATGGGGGACGCCAAAGCACTCTTCGCGCTTTGCACGCTCGACCCTATGGGTGGCATCGTGGCATTTGCCGTCGCGCTCCTGGTCCTTGCCCTCTCCTGCGTTATCACAAAATCGCGCTCCCTGCCATTGCTGCCGTTTTTGGTGCCGATTTTTGCCATAATCGAGGTCGTGGGCTGCACTTTGTAACCGATTGCGCTTCCTTCTTAAGGAGCATGCCATGGCAACTAATCAAGAAACGGCCGTCATTAAGGCGCGCATGGACCGTATTCCCTCGGCGTTGTCGCCCGAACTTGTCGAGCGCATTGCCGCCGATCGTGCTTCGGGCTATGTCAACCCGTATCGTTGCAACGACGATCAGGTCATTCGTCGTATTGATCGCGCCGCCGACAAAGGCACGCTTATGCGTCCGGCGTTTATGCGCGATACCGAAAAGATACTTCATCTTCCGGCGTACACGCGTTATGCAGGCAAAACGCAGGTCTTTAGCTTCCGTAGCAATGATGATCTGTCGCGCCGCGGTTTGCACGTGCAGCTTGTCTCGCGCATTGCGCGCGATATCGGTCGCGCCCTGGGGCTCAACTGCGATCTGATCGAGGCGATTGGCCTGGGCCACGACTTGGGACACACGCCCTTTGGCCATGCCGGTGAGCGATTCCTCAATGATATTTACCACGAGCGCACGGGTCGTTACTTTTTCCATAACGTGCAATCAGTTCGTGTGCTCGACACGCTGTACGGCCGTAATGTGTCGCTTCAGACGCTCGATGGCGTGCTATGCCATAACGGCGAGTACGAGCAACGCGTGTTTGATCTCTCGGACATGAGCCCCTTTGACCAGTTCGATCAGACGGTCGAGGATTGCATTGCCACGGGCTATAGCGCAATTGAGCACCTGCGTCCCATGACGCTTGAGGGCTGTGTCGTTCGCATCTCGGATATCCTTGCCTACGTTGGGCGCGATCGCCAGGATGCCATTGCGGCAGGCCTGCTGTCGCCCGATGCTTTTGACGATGCCCTGGGCGGAGCATACAACAGTTGGATCCTTACACACGCCTCCATCGATATCGTTGAGCACAGTTACGGCAAGCCGCGCATCGAGATGAGCGAGGACTTGTTTGAGGAAATCCGCCGGGCCAAGCGCGAGAACTACGAGAAGATCTATAGCAAGGGCGGCATCGAAGGCGACTCCGAAGCGGAGCTGCGCGAGGCGTTCGAAAAGCTCTATGACCGTTGCCTGCAGGATATAAACGAAGGCGACGAGTCTTCCTACATCTTTAAACACCACATTTCGCGCATTAAGCAGCAGCTTTCCTATTACGACCGTACCTATGCATGGCAGGACGATAAAGATCAGACCGTAGTGGATTACATTGCGAGCATGACGGACGGTTATTTCTGCGAACTGACGAGCAAGCTGTTCCCTGGTCTGGAGTTTCCGCACCGTACTTATATTAACGAACGGTAGTTCGTATATATTCGGTATACTGGTTAGTTGAAAACGTTTTTGATTGATGCACGGGATGGCTATGGACGACCTTTTTTCTGCCTCGACGCGCGAGCGTTCCTTTAAAAATGCGCCGCTCGCGGTGCGCATGCGACCCAATTCGCTCGACGAGTACGTAGGCCAGCAAAAGGCCGTCGGTAAGGGCTCATGGTTGCGTGCCGCGATCGAGCACGACGTGCTTTCGAGCGTGATTCTGTACGGGCCGGCCGGTACGGGTAAGACGACGCTGGCCCACATTATCGCCAACCATACCAAGAGCGAGTTTGTCGAGGTCAGCGCTGTGACGGGTACCGTGAAGGACTTGCGCCGCGTGATTGATGAGGCCAAGACGCGCCTGAATACGTACGACCGCCGCACCATTCTATTCATCGATGAGATTCACCGCTTCTCTAAGTCGCAGCAGGATGCCCTGCTGCATGCAGTTGAGAACCGTACCGTCATTATGATTGGCGCTACGACGGAGAACCCGTACTTCGAGGTCAACTCGGCACTGCTCTCACGTGGTCGCGTCGTGGAGCTTGAGCATCTGAAGGATGAGGATATCGCCACGCTTATTGAACGTGCGCTTGAGGCGCCGCAGGGCTTGAACGGTAAGTTCTCGGCCGATGAGGATACGGTCAAGACTATCTGCACGCTGGCAGCGGGTGACGCTCGCTCGGCGCTCACGACGCTCGAGCTTGCGAGCGAGATTGCCGTCACGCGTCCCGATACCGAGGGAACGCCAGCGCCCGCGGCGGGGGAGCGCTATCCCATCACCGTGGATGACGTAAAGATCGCCAACCCGCGTCGCGGCTTTACGTATGACAAAAACGGCGACATGCACTACGACATCATCAGTGCGTTCATCAAGTCCATGCGCGGTAGCGACCCCGATGCCACGATCTATTGGCTCGCGCGCATGATCGATGCTGGGGAGGATCCTAAGTTTATCGCTCGCCGCATTATGATTCACGCTTCTGAGGATGTTGGCAACGCCGACCCGCAGGCGCTTTTGGTGGCGCATGCCGCGTTTAAGTCTGCCGAGGTCATTGGGTATCCCGAGTGCCGCATTAACCTTGCTCAGGCTGCACTCTATGTGTGCCTGGCGCCTAAATCCAACGCGTGTGAGGCTTCGATCGATGCGGCGCTGGCCGATATCCATTCTAGTGGGCTGCGCGAGGTGCCGAGTTATCTGCGCGATCGTCATCGCCCGGGCAGCGACGAATACGGTGTGTATAAGTATCCGCATGATTATCCCGAAGGCTGGGTCGATCAGCGCTATTTGCCCGAGGGGCTGGAGCGCGGTGCGTTTTGGCAGCCTGCGGGTCGCGGCTGGGAAGAGTGGCGTGTAGAGCAAAGCGAGCGCGACCGTAGCGGGAATGCACCGAAGTAGCTGCTGATAATTTTGTCCCACGTTGCTGCTCTTGGCATGTTCGGTCCCCTTTGGGGTACCATGAAAAGCATCTGTATTTCGATTCTTCCGGGAGGCTTGTATGAGTCCCATTCAAATCGCCCTGCTGCTGCTCGCCGTTGCCGGCGTGTGGGCCATCGCTGAGCTCGCGCTTACCCTGCGCAAGACCCGCAATGTTGTCGACTCGCTCGATAAGACCGTGAACGACCTCAACAACACCATCGCCGAGGCTCAGCCTGTGGTGGCAAAGCTCGATGGCGCTGTCGATGAGCTTACGCCGGCGCTTGCCCAGATGGAGCCGCTGCTTAAGTCGAGCAAAACGGCAGTTGATGCCCTTACCTCCAATCTCGTAGAGGTCGAAGCCGTGGTTCGCGACATTTCCGAGGTTACGGGCAGTATGGCCGAGGCCAGCAATGCTGTGTCGAGCGTGACCGACTCCGCCGCCGGTGCTGTGCAGAAGCTCTTCAATAAGGTGAAGTCTCCTGCAGCCGATGCCGATCGCAAGCTCGCCGCTGCCGCTGCGGAAGCCGAGCAGCCTACCGAGCGCGTCCTAATTGGCGAGGACGAGGCCGCCGATGGCGCGGATGTGGCTCAAAATTCTGTAGCCAAGCAGGCTCAGTATTACACCTACACCCCCGCCCAGACCTCCGAGGAGTCCTGCGATGAGTAGCGAAGCAACCTGCCCCATCACGCTGACCGTTGCCGGCGACCCGCGTCTCGCTCGCCTTGTGCGCATGACGGCAGCCAACGTTGGTGCCCTGTGTTCCATGTCTGTCGATCGCATCGAGGACATCCGCATGGCTGCCGAGGAGGCTTTCATCTTTGGTTGTACCGCGGTCGACTGCGATGACATCACCATCAAATTCGATGTCGATGAGACCCACGTTGGCATGACTATTACCTTTGGCGATCAGGCTACGGTCGATGAAGACGACCAGGCTGCGGTGTATGCCGAGCTCATCCTCGCGAGCGTGTGCGACTCCTACGAAAAGACTGCGGCGCCCCTGACGCTTTCCCTCGACCTCAAGGCGGATATTTAAAATGACCGAACGTTCCCGGAGCGGCAAGACCGCTTGGGACAAGGAGAAAACCCGCGAGCTGTTTCGTCGCTACAAGGAGACCGGTGATCCGGACGCCCGCGAGCAGCTCGTCATGTCCCATATGAACCTGGTAAGGTTTCTTGCCAACAAATTTAAGAATCGCGGCGAGCCGCTCGACGACCTCATGCAGGTCGGCTATCTGGGTTTGCTCAAGGCTATCGACCGCTTTGACCCTGAGCGCGGGCTCGAGTTCACAACGTTTGCAACACCCACTATCCTGGGCGAGATCAAACGCCATTTCCGCGACAAGGGCTGGAGCGTGCGCGTACCGCGTCGCCTGCAGGAGCTCTCGGCCAAGGTCAACCAAGCTACTGACAAACTTACCAACGAGCTGCAGCGTTCGCCCAAGGTTGAGGAGATCGCTGAGTATCTAGATGTGACGGTCGATGAGGTCCTCGAGGCTATGGAATCGTCTTCGGCTTATACCTCGGTGCCCATCGAGGCTCCTGGTGCGTCCGATTCCGACGATGCCCCCTCGATTCTCGACCGTTACGCCGACGACGACAACGAGCTCGACTTTACCGATGACCGCCTAGTGATCGAGGAAGCCATCCGTGATTTCTCGCCGCGCGAGCGCGAGGTGATCGAGCTGCGCTTTGTGAAGGGCATGACCCAGATCGAGATCGCCAAGAAGCTGGGTATTTCTCAGGTGCAGGTTTCGCGTCTGCTTCGCCGCACGCTTAAGAAGATTCAGGACAAGATCGACCCCGACGGAGTGATGATTCGTTCATGAGTGAGCACCCCCAACAAACCGATCGCGTGCTGCGCGACACCCGCATTCTGACGCTTCGCATTTGGGCTGTTGTCGGCTGCATTGTCATCGCCGCTGTCATCTTTAACCTTATGGGCATCCTGGCCCCGGTTATCGAGTTTCTCGCCGTTGGTTCCATCATTGCCTTTGTGATGTCCCCGATCACCAACTGGCTCGAGCACCATGGCGTGAATCGCGGCATCGGTTCGCTTGTCGCGCTTATTGTTGTTGTTGCCGTGCTCGTCGGTGTCGTTTGCATCTTGTCGCCGATTCTCTTTGGTCAGATCATGGAAGTACTGAGCCGCCTGCCCGAGCAGCTTCGTGTTGCGGGTGGCGATCTCAATGAGATGATCTCGCATGCCAAGACGCTCAACAACACGCCGCTCAAGGAGTATCTGGACGATAATCTTTCGTCGCTGGTTGCCGTGGCATCGAAGTATGTGTCTCAGATTGCTGCCGAGCTTGGCCGCGGTGTGTTCCCGCTCATCACCAATACGGCCTCGCAGTTGTTCGTGATCTTCCTTGGTCTGGTGCTTGCGTACTGGATGGCCTGCGACTACCCTCGCATGCACCACGAGATTTGCACCATCATCGGTCAGGAGAAGGAGACCTCGTACCGCTTTATGGTCGCCATCCTTTCTCGCTCTGTCGGCGGCTACATGCGCGGTATGGTCGTGACGTCCATCTGCGGTGGTTTCCTCGCCTTTATCGGTTTTATGATCATCGGCCATCCGTATGCGGCGCTCATGGCTATTTTTACCGGCATCATGCATTTGGTTCCGGTCGTCGGTCCTTGGGTGAGCGCAGCAATCGCCACAGTGCTTGGTTTCATGTTCAGCCCCATGTTGGCGTTATGGACGCTTATCGTGACGATGGTCGCGCAAAACGTCACCGATAACGTGATTTCGCCTAAGGTTATGCAGAGCTCGGTGCAGGTGCATCCCATCATGAGCCTCACGGCGCTCGTTATTGGCTCGGCACTCATGGGCCCCATCGGCATGATTATTGCCATCCCGCTTTGTGCGGCCCTCAAAGGTATCTTCGTGTACTACTTCGAGAATGAGACCGGCCGCCAGCTTGTGGCCTATGACGGCGCCGTGTTTAAGGGCACACCGTACCGCGATGCCGATGGCAACCCGGTCGCCGCCTACGACGCGCTCGGCGACGACACCTTCATTTACGAGTCCGAGCTCATCGGCAACGAGACTGCGCCCGAGGCCCAAGCGATGCCTAAGCCCGAGTTCGATAATCCCTGGATCAAGCTCTCGGGTTTGCAACCCGATGCCACCGGCTTCTTCAAGAATCCCTTCGCCAAGGACGATGACTCCAACTCGGACGACGATACCAAAACCGGCATCGACGGCTCCATGGACGATGATGACAACTAGCGGGGTAATTCGGATTAATATTCATACGCGCTAACATGCAATTTCGCTGAAGGGCCGGCATTGTGCCGGCCCTCTTTTTTGCACTTGCGCGGCGGGATGGTAATATCGTTACGTTTGAACTGTTTCGATGTGAAACCGAGG
>CAVEET010000091.1:0-9502 GCA_963614835.1 Bulleidia sp.
GGAAAGCACATTAAGTGCTTTCCTTTGCGTGCGGAACTCGCGACAAACTTAACCCGCCCCGGCCCCCGATGGCCCCAGACCTACCAAAAAGGGACAGGTTTATTTTGGTCGGTTTTAACTGGGGATATGCCGAGAGTACAAGTATCGACAATTCAGAAAATAAGAAAACTGAATAGACTGTCTGACAAAATCGAAACCCGCACCAAGCAGCCCTTTTGCTATTCCCGGCGGGGTCCGCGGATAAAGTTTATCGCGAGTTCCGCACGAACAGGAGGCCACTTAATGTGGCCTCCGTCGTGAGCAGGACTGTAGAGCAGGAAACTTTATCCGCGGACACCGCCGGGAATAGCAAAAGGGCGACCCCTGTACGGAATCGCCCTTGTTGAGCTGCTTATGTTTAGCTGTTACTCGGCGTCGTGGTGGCGGCGGGGCTTGCGGCCTCCGTTATCGCCGGGACGACGCGGACGGTCGCTGCGCTCGGAGCGCTCGCGACGCGGACGCTCACGGCGCTGGAAGTGCTCGCCGTCGCCTTCGGAGGCACCCTCGGCACGAGCAGGGGCCTCGGGCTTGTCAAGACGATCGAGCGAGATCTTGCCGCGATCGTCGACCTCGATGACGACGACCTTGACCTCGTCGCCGACGTTGAGGACGTCCTCGACATTCTCCACGCGGCCCTTGGCGACGCGGGAGATGTGCAGCAGGCCATCCTTGCCGGGCAGCAGGTTCACGAAGGCGCCGAAGGGCTGGATGGAGACCACGCGACCGGTGTACTCCTCGCCCGGCTCGGGAACCTTGATGATGAGCTTGATACGCTCGACAGCCTGGTCGACGGACTCACCGGTGCCGCCGACAAAGACGGTGCCGTCCTCCTGGATGTCGACCGAGGCGCCGGTCTCGTCCTGGATACCGCGGATGACCTTACCACCGGAACCGATGACGTCACGGATCTTGTCGGTCGGAACCTGGATGGAAACGATGCGCGGAGCGGTGCTGCGCGTGGTGTGGCGCGGCTCGGGGATCACATCGAGCATCTTCTGCAGGATGAAGGCGCGACCCTCCTTGGCCTGCTGCAGGGCGCGGGCCAGGATGTCGAAGGTAAGGCCGGTGGCCTTGTTGTCCATTTGCAGGGCGGTGATGCCCTCGGTGGTGCCGGTGACCTTAAAGTCCATGTCGCCCAGGAAGTCCTCGAGACCCTGGATGTCGGACAGGACCACGGTCTTGCCCTCCTCCTGAATCAGACCCATAGCGATACCGGAGACCGGGCGCTTAATGGGCACGCCGCCGTCCATAAGGGCGAGCGTGGAGCCGCAGGTCGAAGCCATCGAAGAGGAGCCGTTGGACTCCATGACCTCGGAGACGACGCGGATGGCGTAGGGGAACTCGTTCTCGTCGGGAAGCACCGGAAGCAGAGCGCGCTCGGCCAGATTGCCGTGACCGATCTCGCGGCGCTTGGGGCTGCCCATGCGGCCGGTCTCGCCGGTGCAGAACGGCGGGAAGTTGTAGTGGTGCATGTAGCGCTTGCCCTCGGTGGGCTCGATGGTGTCCAAGCGCTGGCCCTCGTTGAGCATGCCGAGCGACAGGACGGAAAGCACCTGGGTCTGGCCACGCTGGAACAGACCGGAGCCGTGAACGAGCGGCAGGTAGTTGTCCTTCACCATGATGGGACGGATCTCGTCGGCAGCACGGCCGTCGACGCGCTCGCCGGTCTCGACGACCATGGTGCGCATGGCCTTCTTCTCGAGCTTTTTGAGCGCAACGGGGATCTCACGCTCCCAAGCGGCCTGCTCCTCCTCGGTGAACTCGGCGCGGATGGACTCCTTCAGAGCCTCGACCTTACCGATACGGGAGAGCTTGTCGGCGTCGCGAAGGGCGGCAGCCATCTCGTCGTAGTGGGCGAAGATGCGCTCCTGGACTTCCTCGACGGGCTGGTCGAGCGGGTACTCCTTCTTGACGATGGGGCCGTTGACCTGCTCCCACTCGGCGACGAACTCGTCCTGGGCCTGGCAGAAGGCAGCAAGGGCCTCCTGGCCAAACTTCATGGCGGCGAGCATGTCGTCCTCGGAGATCTCCTCGGCGCCGGCCTCGACCATCGAGATGAAATCGGCAGAGCCGCCCAGCTCCAGGTCCAGATCGGAGTTCTCGCGCTCCTCATAGGTGGGGTTGACGATAAACTCGCCGGTCTCCACGTTACGGCCGATGCGCACGCAGGCAAGCGGGCCCTCGAAGGGCACGCCGCCGAGCGTCATGGCCAGGGAAGCACCCATGACGTTGATGACGTCGAAGGGGTTGACCTGGTCGGCGACGAGCGAGGTGGCGACGATGTGTACCTCGTTGCGGAAGCCGTCCGGGAAGCTCGGGCGAATCGGACGGTCGATCATGCGCGCGGTGAGCGTGGCCTTCTCGCTGGGACGGCCCTCACGCTTGAGGTAGCCACCCGGGATGCGGCCGGCAGCGTACATCTTCTCGTTGAAGTCGACGGTCAGCGGGAAGAAGTCGTAGTTCTTGCGCTCCTTGGAGACGACCACGGTGTCGAGCATCGTGGTGTCGCCCTGCTTGACCAGGCAGGCGCCGGTGGCCTGCTTGGCAAGCTCGCCCGACTCAAAGGTGTAGGTCTTGCCGTACAGCTCAAAGGTCTTGGATACGAGTGTCATTGTTCTCCTTTACCCCACAGGCCCCTTGCCTGCAGGCTTCTCATGTGACGCGGGCCCCCTGCCCCCGCCACGCTTCAGAGCGTGATTGTTCACGCCCTTACACAAAAAGAGCGCCCCGCTGCGCAGGACGCTCTTAGCATGTACAAATCCTACTGGATGTTGTCGCGGATGCCCAGAGCCTTGATGAGCTCACGGTACTCGACGATGTCGCTCTTCTTGATGTAGGAGAGAAGACGACGACGACGACCGACGAGCATGAGCAGGCCACGACGGGTGTGGAAGTCCTTCTGGTGGGACTTCATGTGCTCGGTCAGCTCCTTGATGCGCTCGGTCAGGATGGCGACCTGAACCTTGGGGTTGCCGGTGTCGACCGGGGTGTTACCGAACTGGGCAGTCAGCTCCGCCTTGCGCTCTTTGGAAACAGTCATTGTTTCACCTTTCGTTTTACGTCGCCCACGGGCGACTCGATTCGCCTCGGACTGGGAAGCCGCCGGTGGAGCGAGCAACCAAGGTCGAGGTACCAACAGGTCGGTATGTTACCACAAGCAGCCCGCGCCTGCGCATCATCACCGACCCAACATGAATTCCATCGCACGGAGGCGCTGATCGGTGTGCGTCGCAGCCCACACATGCGAAAGCCCCAGCAAAAAGGCTGCGGTATGGGGATCGATCCTCTCGGCCATGAGCGCATCGAAGGTCATGGACATGAGGGCGCGCAGCCACGCGACCTCACCGGTCGATACCAGCTCGGCACCCGGAACGCTCGACGCGCACGACCCGCACATGAGCCCGCCCGCCTGTGGTGAAAAATACGACAGCATGGGGTCTCCGCACAGCACGCAGGCCGAAAAATCGGGTCGATAGCCAACGTGTGACAACAGCTTAAAGACATATGCCGCCACGAGCAGGTCCATATGCGCCGCGTCGAGCCCGCTGCCGACAAGTGTGAGCGCCCGCTGCGTGATGGCAAAGGTAAACGGGTCCTCGGCGTCCTCGAACGAGCACACGCGCGCGACCTCGGCAATCGCGCTTGCGGCGCAAGTCGTCTCGTAATCGGGCGCAGCGCCGAGCGGCGCTTCCATAAGCTCGGCCTGAGAAACCACGTCGAGCGAGCGTCCATGTGCGAGCAGCATATCGACGGTACAGAACAGCTCGCAGCGCGCCGCCAACCGCCCGCCGGGCTTACGCGCACCCTTTGCCACGGCACGAACCTGCCGACCCCGCTCGTCAAGCATCGTCAGGATCAGGTCCGTCTCTTTGAGCTTCGTCTTGTCGAGGACAAGCGCTTTCGTGCGATATGTGCGAGAACCTGCCATTCGCGCCGCGTGTCCCTAATCTTCGGCATTGTAGCCAAAGCGGCGAATCTGAGCCTCGTCGTCACGCCAGCCGGCCTTGACCTTCACGTCCAGCTCCAAAAAGACCTGGGTGCCAAAGATGCGCTCAAGGTCGCGACGGGCGTCGATACCGATATGTTTGATCATCTCGCCGCCCTTGCCAATGATGATGCCCTTCTGCCCCTCACGCTCAACGTAAATGGTGGCGTGCACGCGCAGCACCTTCTTGGTCTGCTCGAGCGCATCGCAGATCACGCCCACGGAGTGCGGGATCTCATCACGGGTGCGGCGCAAGACCTTCTCGCGCACAAACTCGGCAACGAGCGTCTCATCGGAAGCGTCGGTACCCATGTCCTCGGGGAACCAACGCGGACCCTCGGGCAAAAAGTGCGCAACGGTCTCGATAAAAGCATCGACGTTGAAGTTCTTGACCGACGACGTCACGATCTCGTCGTCATATTCCATGAGCTCATGGGCCGCCTTGAGCTGCTCCATGACCTGGGCGGGATCGGCCTCATCGGCCTTGGTGAGCACCAGGACCTTCTTGGAACGGGCGCATCTGACGCGCTCGGAAACCCAAGCGTCTCCCCTGCCGATCGGCTTGGTGGCATCAATCAAAAACGCGACGACATCGACATCGTTCAGCTCGAACAACGCGCTCTTGTTGAGCTCGGATCCCAGACCGTCCTTGGGCTTATGAATACCCGGGGTATCGACAAAGACCAGCTGGTAGCCGGGACGGTTGACGACGGCGCGCATGCGGCGGCGGGTCGTCTGGGCCACCGGTGAGGTGATGGCGACCTTTTTGCCATAGCAGGCATTAAGCAATGTGGACTTGCCTGCGTTCGGGCGTCCGACCAGGGCCACGAAGCCGCTGCGGAAACCAGGCTCGACGTCGCCAAAGCCCGCGAGGTTGTCGTCCTCGTCGCACAGGGCGTCGAGCTCCTCATCGCTCATGCCCTCAAACGGGTCGAACTCCTCGACATCCTCGAGCCCCTCGGTATCCACCGCGTCCAAAGTCTCGTCGTCCAGGATCTCATCGGTAGGCTGCATATTGTCGGACATGGGAATCCCTTTCTAAATAAAGCCGAGCGCGTGGGCAAATACCAGCACGCCCACAATCGCGGCGGTGATGGAAAGAACGTATACAGAGGCGGCGGCGATGTCCTTCGCACGCTTAGCCAGCGGATGGAGCTCCTGGGTCGCCAGGTCGACGATAGCCTCCATAGCGGTGTTGCACAGCTCGCCGTGAATCACCAGGCCACAACAGATGATAATCGTGGCCCACTCGGCAATGTCGAGCCCCACGATACAGCCGGCAATAATGGTGCACACGCCCGCCACGAGCATGACCTTGATGTTGCGCTCGGTCTTGACGGCGGTAACGAAGCCCTCCATGGCGTAGGAGAACGACTTTAAGAAGGACGGATGGTCCTTGTTCGATCCGGGAATCATAGACGGCTCCTAGTCGTGGGCGTGGTTGGTGATGGGGCCGACGTGGACTAGCTTGGGGTCCTCGCCGCGCTCGAGCGCCAGATCGCGCAGAATGGCGTCCTCGCGGGCCTCCATGACCTCGGCCTCGTCGTCCTCGATATGGTCATAGCCCAGCAGGTGCAGCATGCCGTGTACGAGCATCAGACGACACTCGTCAGCGGGGCTATTGCCAAAACCGGGGGCCTGACGGGCAATAACCTGCGGGGCCAAGATGATATCGCCGAGCTCGAGCGTCTCGTCGGCGGGAATATCCTCATCAAAGGCCGAGTCGCATTCAAACGAGAGCACATCGGTGGTGCGGTCGATACCGCGCCACTCGTGGTTGAGCTCGTGCATCTCGTCCTCGTCGACATACGAAAGGGAAATCTCGACTTCACGCTCAACGCCCTCGGCGGCAAGCACAACCTCGCAGATGTGCTCCACCTCCTGCGCGTCGAGCAGCGTATCGAGCTCGGCATCGTTGCTGATCAATACACTCAACGGGACTCCTTTCGGTCACGTACGCGCTGCTCGCGCACATCATCATAAGTATCGTATGCCTCGACGATACGCCCCACCAAGGCATGGCGCACCACGTCGGCACGCTCGAGGTGCGAAAATGCGACATCATCGACACGGCCCAAAATCTTCTCGACATCCGCCAAGCCACCACGACGACCCACCAGGTCACGCTGGCTCAGGTCGCCGGTAATCACGAACTTGGAGTTGAAGCCCAGGCGCGTCAGGAACATCTTCATCTGCTCGGGCGTGGTATTTTGCGCCTCGTCGAGCACCACAAAGGCATCACTCAGCGTGCGGCCGCGCATGTAGGCAAGCGGGGCGATCTCGATCACGCCGCGCTCCATAAGCTCATCGGTGCGCTCGCGATCCATCATGTCAAAAAGGGCGTCGTAAAGCGGACGCATGTAGGGATCGATCTTTTCCTCGAGGGTGCCGGGCAAAAAACCCAGATTCTCCCCCGCCTCGACAACCGGACGCGTCAAGATCAGACGGCCCACCTCGTGACGCTTGAGCGCGGCAATGGCGAGCGCCATAGCCAGATAGGTCTTACCGGTACCGGCAGGACCCAAGCCAAACGTGATGGTATGCGAGCGGATGGCATCCACATAGCGCTTTTGCCCGAGCGTCTTGGGGCGAATGACGCGGCCGCGATACGAAAGCAGCACGTCATCGCGAAGCGACGTAGCCTCGTGCTCACCGTCGCGCAAGACGGCCAGGCAGCGAGAGACATCGTCGGCAGACAGCGTGCGCCCGGCGGCCGCCTCGCGAAAAGCGTGCTCGAAAAAGCGCGCCACGAGTTCGACCTCGTCCGGGTCGCCGCTCACGGAGATGCTATCGCCACGGGCGACCACATGGGCGCGAACCAAGCTCTCAAGCGCACGAAGGACGCCGTCGCCGGCGCCCAAAACGCGCGAGGGATCAATCCCCTCGGGAACGGTAAGTCTAATCTTCGAGGCTTCCATGAACCTCCCTGCGTGCATGGACCAAGCCGGAATCATCGACTCCGATGATAGCAACATCGAGCAGGCACGGGGGTGTAAGTCCACAGGTATCGTCAAGACGGGCATGATGGAACGAGCCGAGCGTCAGGTTGTCGCCATACTCGAGCACGGCACGCTCGACCGTGCCCACGCGACGGCGAGCGTCGGCAATAGCGAGCTCCTGTGCGGCGGCCCGCATACGGCGGCTGCGCTCGGCCATAACCTCGGGCGGAACCTGGTCGGGCATGTCGGCAGCAAGGGTACCGGGACGCTTGCTGTAGCGGAACACGTGCATACGCGAGAAACCCACACGGCGGCACAGCGCCAGCGACTCCTCGAACTCCTCGTCCGTCTCGCCAGGGAAGCCGACAATAACGTCGCAAGAAAGTGACGCCTGCGGCAGATTGGCGCGAATCATACGCACCGTGTCCTCAAAGGCCTCGGCGCTATAGGGACGGCCCATGCGATGCAGGGTCGCAGTGCAGCCGGACTGCACGGGCAGGTGCAAAAACGGGGCGATACGCTGCGGGTAGCGCGCCATAACCTTAAGCAGGCGCTCGGAGATATCCATGGGCTCGACCGAGGAAATGCGCACATGCGGAATAGACGTGCGCTCCATGATGGCCTCGAGCAGCTCATCGATTTCGACGTGCTCGTCGGTCGCGCTCTTGCCATCGTAGGCACCCAGGTTCACACCGGTCAGCACCACCTCGGGCACGCCGGCCTCCTGGGCCTCGCGAACTTGCTCGAGCACGGACTCGACGGGCACGGAGCGCTCGGGGCCGCGTGCCTTCCACACAATGCAATAGGTACAGCGATGGTTGCAGCCGTCCTGAATCTTCACACCCAGGCGAGAGCGACCGAGCGCATCGACCACCTCGCCATCGCTGCAGGCGGGAACGCTATCGGATTCGACACCCAGCACCTCGCAGACGCGCTCGGCGACATCGATCTTGGACGGTTCGGCGATCACGCGATCCGAAAGCTCCAGCAGCTCCTCGGGATGTAAATTGACCACGCAACCGGTCACAAGCACATAGGGCTCGTTAGGATGGGCCAGCGCATGACGGACGGCCTTACGGGTCTTGGCCTCGGCCTCGCCCGTAACGGCGCAGGTGTTAATGACGATCAGATCGGCATCCTGGGGATCCACAATAGCAAAGCCCAGACGCATAAGATCGGCAGTGATACGGTCAGACTCAACCCGGTTGACGCGGCAGCCGAGGTTGACGACGGAAATATGGGGTGCGAGCACGCGGGCTCCTTAATCGAGGATATCGTCGAGGGCACTCTTGATACGGTCGGTCACCGACTTCTTACCAGAAGCGACGTCATCGCCCATATCATCGGCAAAAGCACGGAGCAGTTCGCGTTGCTTATTGGAAAGATTGGTGGGAACGACCACGCGCAGTTGCACGATCAGGCGGCCACGCGAACCGCCACCGCCAATGCGCGGCATGCCGTAATTATTGACGCTCACGGTGTCGCCGTACTGGGCGCCGGCGGGAACCGTCACCTTAACGACCTCGTCGGGCATAATGCCCTCGACCTCGATCTCGCAGCCGAGCGCAGCCTGCGCAATCGAGATATCGCTCACCAGGTACAGGTCGTCACCGTTACGCTTAAAGCGCTCATGGTCGGCAACGCGCACGTTGACAATCAGGTCGCCCGAAGGCTCGCCGCGAAGGCCGGCCTCGCCAAAGCCACTCACACGAAGCTGGCGACCGGTCGAAACGCCGGCGGGAATATCGATGTCGATCTTTTCATGCGAAGGCGTGCGGCCCTGACCGTCGCAGGTCTCGCAGGGATGGTCGATAACCGTGCCCTCGCCGTGGCAGTCGGGGCAAGGCGAAGAGGACTGAACCTGGCCCAGGAACGAACGCTGAACCGTCGTGACGTAGCCCGTACCGTGGCAGCGGCCGCACTGCTTTTCATGTGCGCCCTCTGCCCTACCAGTGCCATTGCAGTCCTCGCAAGGAGCAAGGCGGTCATAGCTGATCGTCTTTTTGCAGCCGAGCGCCGCCTCCTCAAGGGTCACCGAAAGCGAGATGGCCATGTCACGTCCGCGACGACGCTCACGACGGCTGCGGGCGCCACCGCCGGCACCGCCGCCAAAGAACGACGAGAACAAGTCGTCCATGCCCATGCCACCAAAGATATCGTTGATATCGACGTAACCCGAACCACCAGGGCCGTCAGCAGTGCCGTAACGGTCGTAGTTAGCACGCTTCTGCTCATCGGAAAGAACGGAATAGGCCTCGTTGAGCTCCTTGAACTTGGCCTCGGCCTCGGGGTCGTCCGAAACATCCGGATGTACGGTACGGGCCTTCTTTAGAAACGCACGCTTAATCGTCCGCGCGTCGGCATCCTTGTCGACGCCAAGTACCTCGTAGTAATCCCTATTTTCCGACACGACCGAATCCTTCCGACTTTCATTATTGTCACAGTGCGTCCTATACCCAAGCTGGGCCGACCGCAAACAGAGGGTTTGATGTTATTGCATTGCGTAGGGCGAAAGCATGGCACGTTGCGAGCAGCTCGC
>CAVEET010000092.1:0-5226 GCA_963614835.1 Bulleidia sp.
GACGCCGCCCTCTCAAGGCGGAGATCACCAGTTCGAATCTGGTACGGGCTACCACACATCTGATACCCGGACTTCCTAGGGAAGGCCGGGTTTTTTATTTTTAAACAACCGTCTGCAATTCCCGTTTGAACCAGAGCTTTGCGTTCTGCCTATGGCCCTTACGGGTACAATATCCAAGATATTTTGACTGTTAGAAGGAGTCTCATGACGGAGTCCTCTCAGCATACGTCTAAGCCCCAGGTCGAGGTTGAGGCCTCGGGCGGAGATGACAATAAGAGCGCACGCCGCGGCGCCATCTTTATCGGCGTTGTGCTGGTGGGTTATATCGTCTATCTGGTGGTAACCGGGCAGATGGGGCAGTTCTGGGCCGCTATGTCGAGCGTCCAGGCACCATGGCTCGTTGTCGCGTGTCTTTGCATGTTCATGTATCTGTTCTTTGGCATTGTGGCCTATGCGATCGCCGTCTGGCTCGACCCATATTCGCCCGTCGGCATCCGCGACCTGATCTCGGTCGAGGCGAGTGGCATCTTCTTTGGCAACCTGACGCCCATGATGATGGGCTCGACTCCCGCCCAGATCTACCGCCTGACCAAAGCGGGCCAAAATGTCGGCGAGGCCGGCGCCACGCAGTTCACGCGCTTTATCGTGTACCAGTTTGGCCTCGTTGCCTGGGGCGCTATCCTCCTGCTTGCTCGCATGCCGTTTTTCGCCGAGCGCTATGGCGACATGACGCTGCTGTGCGTCTTTAGCTTTGGCGGACACTGCTGCATCTTGCTGGGAATCTTCGCCGTCGCGCTCATGCCTAAGACCGTCACGCGCGTCGCCCATTGCATCATTAATTGGCTCGAGCGCATAGGCGTCTCGTCCACTAAGATCGAGGGATGGCGCACGTTTGTCGATGGCGAGATCTACTCTTTCTCCGAGAAGTTCAAGCTTTCGGCTGGCCACTTTTCGTCCATGCTGCTCACGGTGGTCATCACCATGCTGCAGCTCGCGTTTTTCTACCTCGTGCCGTATTTCCTGATGCTTGCCTTTGGCCACCACGAGGTCGACTTTTTCTCGGTCATGGCCGCGAGCGCCTTTGTCCAGCTGTTGAGCTCTGCGGTCCCCCTGCCCGGTGGAACTGGTGGCGCTGAGGGCGGCTTTGCATTGTTCTTGGGTCATTTCTTTGGGTCGGCTTCGACCGCCGGCTATCTGCTGTGGCGCCTCATTACGTTTATTGCGCCGACCATTTTGGCTGCGCCCCTGCTGGGCCTTAAGAGTGCCCACAACGAGAGCATCCATGCGCGCTGGGATCGCGTGATGCGCAAGCTCGGTCGCACGCCTCAGACGCCCTCTGCGCCCACAAAGCCCCACCCCACGAATGCTGTTACCGTTGATCCCAAGAAGCAGGCTCAGAAGGCTTCTGGGACCGCTAAGCCGGCTCATAAAGCCTATGTGCGCCAGACAGGCGACGGTATTCGCGTATCTCCGTCGGCACTCAATAAGAAGAAGCACCCTAAGTCGCAGTAGGGCAGTCGTGCGTTCTTCATGATGCGGGGCATATTTGTGCTGTATGGGGGATAATCCTCTTACGTAGATTATCTCTCATCTGTTGATGAATGCTCGCATATCGAAGGGACACGCCCATGGCAACCAGCAAACCGCGTCTTGACCGCCGCATTGTTCGCAGCCGTAATGCCATCCTTTCCGCTTTTGAGCGCCTGCTCATGGAAAAGCCGCTGGCAGACATTACGGTGAGTGCCATCGCGCGCGAGGCCAATGTCGACCGCAAGACCTTTTACGTTCACTTTGGTACGGTTGACGGCCTGCTCGATGCCATTGCCGTCGATGTGGTGGAGATGATTGTCGACTCGGTCGAGAAAACGCTAGCTTCCATGGACGGCGACACCAACGAGCGCGCCCTGGGCGCGGCGGCGACCTTCTTTAAAACCGTTAACGAGGCACTGTGTAACAACTTGGTGCTCAATCGTCAGCTGATCGAGAACATTCCGCTCGATGATTTTATGGCTCGTCTTCGTTCGCCGCTCGAACACGAGATTGCCGAGCGCGATCTGCTGCCCCAAGGTCTCAAGGACGAGATGTTCGACTACTATCTGGCGTTTTTGCTGTCGGGTATTATCGGTATCTATCGCACGTGGGCATTGTCTGATGGCTCGGTTCCTATCGAGCGCGTCTCGGAGGTTGCCAACGACCTCACACTCAACGGCCTGTCGAGCCTGGAATCTCGCTTCGAATAGCATCGATAATTCAGCAACTTAAAGAAGTTGCGGTGGAATAGGGATTGTTTTGGTTATTGGAAGGCCGATCTAGTCCCTATTTCACCGCAACTTAGGAAAACTGTTTTGATGGTAAGGCGGAGCAGCCTCGAAGATGAGCCTCGAGACTGCTCCGCTTCATTTCTGAGCGTTTGTCATGTAGGGCAGCATTAATCGCCGTTTTTGAGTGTGCGGCCCTGTTTTTCGAACTTGTGCATGTCGCTATCGGCCATACCTTGTGACTTATCCTCGTGACGCTTGGCGTATAGCGGATCGTCGGAGTCGTTCCAGATGCGGTCGGCGACAGGTGACCATGCCTCGGCGGCAGCCTGGGTCTTTTCGCGCAGCTGCTCGGGTGACTCCTTCTCGATAAGATCGGTGCTCATTGCGCCACTCTCGGCGACCATTTTGGGCAGCACGTCGGGATTCTCGAGCATGGGGCATGGTTTGAGGTAGTTGTCGTTGAACGGCATGTTTTCGTAGTACTTCATAAAGAGGGGAGAGCGCAGCGCGTCGAGTAAGCTCACATCGTGGATGTTGGCGTTTGAGTAGTGGATGAACACGCACGGCTCCACGTCTCCGGCGGCGTTGATGTGCAGGTAGCGGCGGCCGCCGGCGATACATCCGCCTACAAACTCGCCATCGTTTTGAAAGTCGAGCGTAAACAGCGGCTTCTTCTCGCGCATTTCACGGATAAAGTGATACATGTGCTCGCGCTGCTTGGGCGTGGGCATGAGCTCGGGGGTTGCGTTGCGGCCAACCGGCATAAAGTGGAAGTACCAGCAGAAGAGTGCTCCCTCGCCGATCATCCAGTCCATGTTCTCCTCGGTAGCAACCGTATCGGCATTGGCGCTGGTCCAACAGGTGGAGATACCAAACGGCAAGTCGCGCTCGCGCAGGAGTTTCATGGCGTGCTCGATCTTTGCGTAGGTACCCTCGCCGCGACGGGCGTCGGTTGTGTGCTCATTGCCCTCGGCGCTGATGGCAGGGACAAAATTACCTACGCGAATCATATCGTCGCAGAAGGCCTCGTCGATCAGCGTGGAGTTGGTAAAGCACAGGAATGCGCAGTCCTGGTGCTTCTCGCAAATCCAGATGAGGTCCCGCTTGCGCACCAATGGCTCGCCACCAGTGTAGATGTAGATGTGGGTACCCAGAGCTTTGCCCTGCGTAACGATAGAGTCGATGTCTTCGAACGAGAGATTCTGCTTGTAGCCGTACTCGGCGGCCCAGCAGCCCGTGCAATGCAGGTTGCAGGCGCTCGTGGGATCGAGCAGGATGGCCCACGGAATATTGCACTGGTACTTTTCGCGGTTTTTTTCTTGCTCTGGCCAAGCAAGCAGGTTAGCGTCGACAATGAGGGTCTTAAGCAGTTTGGTTCGCATCTGGGGATTGAGGCTGAACACACGCATGATTAGGTCATACCAATTGCCGCGGCTCTTGATGACATTGGTGAATGCCTCTCGCTGTACAGGAAATACGCGATTGGGGACCAGCTTGTTCACGAGGTCCATGATTTTGTCGATGTTTTCTTGCGGGTTGTCGTCGAGATAATCGATGAGCTTGTTGAGCGCTGCACGCTCTGCTGACTGTGTAAGCGACATGGGCATATCCTTTCACGTGTGCCTTGTGTGTGATAATACCCACTTGTGGATTAAACGAAGTATAAAGATTTGCAATGTGTCTATTCAACGAATCAATTTGATTTGGGGTGAAGCGTTATAGCGGACGCTCTCTAAGTTGCGGTGAAATAGTGTCAGATGGGGATGCGGACGATTTCTTGGGCCGCGCCTAGGCGTATCCATTGGAATCCTCCGATGCGCCTTCGCACGCTTGCATGACTTCGATACCATGCGAGCGTGCGAACTCGACGAGCTCTGCGTTGCGGGCGTTTATGGTGCCGAAGGCGGTGGGGCACACGATAAGACGCACGCAGTGGACGAGGAGCTCTTTGGCGCGGGCTATGGTTTTATCCCCGATCGGCTCGAAGGCGCGCTCGGCCACGCATTCTGTCGCCAGGTCGCGCGCGAGCTCGCAGTCGATGTCCCCTTCGTGCAGAACGCCCGCGTAGAACGCCTTGCCCTGCCGGATGAGCTGGCGAAACACAGCCGACCCCGTACCTGCGCCGGCGATGACGAACGTGTGCGCATCGCCGTGTGGGCGCCCAATTTCCACGCTGCCGAAGCGCTCGTTGAAGGTGCCATGTTGAAGGCCGTAGAGCTCGCCAATCGTCTCGCGCGTGAATATGTCCTCGGGTGCGCCGGCGCGGAAGACCCGGCCGTCCTTCACGCAAATCACCTTGTCGGCGCTTTTCTGCGCGAGCTCGAGTTCGTGGATGGACATGATGACTGCCACATTCCGCGATTTCGCAAGGTGGCGAAGTATTCGCAGCAGGTCGATCTGGTAGCGGATATCGAGATACGACGTGGGCTCGTCGAGCACGAGCACACGCGGATCCTGCGCGATGGCGCGTGCGAGCATGACGCGCTGGCGTTGCCCGTCGCTTATCTGCATGAAGTCGCGCTCGGCGAGCTCTTCCACATGTGCGGTTTTCATGGCCTCATCGACCCGACTATGGTCGTCGGGCGAGAGTGTGCCCATTCGCCCGGTGTAGGGATGCCTTCCCGCCTCTACGATATCGCGGCAGGTGAGGAGCTCGGTCCGGGGGCGATCTGTCAGCATAACGGCAAGGTTCCTTGCGAACTCCGCCGTCTTCCATCGGGAAATCTTCCGCCCGTCGAGCTCGACCGCGCCGGCAAGCGGTGCCAGATGGCGTGTGATGGTTTTCAAGATGGTCGACTTGCCCGAGCCGTTCGGCCCGATGAGCGCCACGACGTCGCCCGCGCGAACCTCCAGATCGACGCCTTCGACTACGACCTTCTTGTCGTAGCCCGCCGACAGGTCGCTTATGCGGAAAAGCGGCGCTCCGTCAGCCTGCGTTTCGACCGGGGTTTCGAGGTTCGACTCC
>CAVEET010000093.1:0-6651 GCA_963614835.1 Bulleidia sp.
GTGCGCTCGGCGAAGGTCGAGACGACGTTGACGATATCCTGGCCGGTCATGGCATCGACGACCATCAGCACCTGATCGGGCTTGACGGCCTTCTTGATGTCCACGGCCTCCTGCATCATCTGCTCGTCGATCTGCAGACGACCGGCGGTATCGACGATGACTACGTCGCGCAGGTGGTCGACGGCCTCCTGGATGGCGCCCTTGGCGATATCGACCGGGTGCGCGCCGTCACCGCGGAAGACCGGCACGCCGATCTCGCCACCGAGCGTGGCCAGCTGGTCGGCAGCAGCGGGGCGGTAGACGTCGCACGCGGCGAGCAGCGGCGAGCGACCCTGCTTCTTGAGCAGGTAGGCAAGCTTTACGGCCGCCGTGGTCTTACCGGAGCCCTGCAGGCCCACGAGCATGATGACGTTGGGAATGCGATTGCTAAAGACGAGCTTGCTCTCGGTGGAACCGAGCATCTCGGTGAGCTCGTCGAGCACGATCTTGACGACGTTTTGCGCCGGCGACAGTGACTCCATGACCTCGGCGGTCATGCAGCGCTCCTTGGTCTTGGCGACGAACTCCTTGACGACCTTGAAGTTGACGTCAGCCTCGAGCAGCGCCATGCGAATGTCGCGCATGGCCGAGGTAATGTCGGCCTCGGTCAGCTTACCCTTGCCACGCAGGCGGTCAAATGTGTCGTTGAGGCGATCGCTCAGGGAATCAAACACTGGTTACTCCTTAGTTGGACTCGCCCACCAGGGCGCGGCAGAAATCTTTGGCATTGAACTCCTGCAGGTCATCGACCTGCTCGCCCACGCCGATGCGCAGGATGGGAAGCTTGAGCTTCTCGGCCACGGCCATGGCGATACCGCCCTTTGCCGTGCCGTCGAGCTTTGTCATGATAATACCGTCCAGGCCAAGCGCCTCGTTAAACTCGAGTGCCTGGTTGAGGCCGTTTTGGCCCGTTGCGGCATCGATCACGAGCACGACATAGACGGGCATGGGGCCGGCGGCCATATTGGCGGCGCGCTTACGGGTCACATTGACCACCTTGGCAAGCTCGCGCATGAGCTCGGGGCTCGTGTGCAGACGACCGGCGGTATCGATGAGCACAAGGTCGCTGCCGCGCTTGTCTGCCTCGTCGAGCACGTCGTAGCAAACACTTGCCGGATCGGAGCCGCGATCGCGCTTGATGACGGGGACGCCGGCGCGCTGGCCCCACACATCGAGCTGCTCGATGGCGGCGGCGCGGAAGGTATCGGCCGAACCGATCACGACGTTCTTGCCGCGGGAGGCCATGGCGCTCGCGATCTTACCGACCGTCGTGGTCTTGCCGGCACCGTTAATGCCCACAAACAGCACGCAGCTCGGCGTATCGGAGAACGGATCGCGCTCGATGGGCACAAAGTGCTGCTCAAGCTGCTCGGCCAGGGCGCGGCGGAGTTGCGGGGCGGTCTTGAGGTTCTTCTTAGCCGCGGCATCACGCAGGTCATCGGAGACCTTTATGGCGACCTCGGCGCCCATGTCACCCATGACGAGGGTGTCCTCCAGGTCCTCCCAAAAATCCTCGTCGACCTCGCCGCCAAAGTAGAAGACCTCGTTGAGGGCCTCGCGGCTGCGCTCAAGTCCGCGCGAGAGAGCATCGAAGAATCCCATTATGCATTCACAACCTTTCCGGTTTCGCGATCGAGTTTTTGCGAGACGACGCGGCTGACGCCGTCGGCTTGCATCGAGACGCCATAGAGAACGTCAGCGTCCTCCATAGTACGGCGCTGATGCGAGATAACCAAGAGCTGAGTATCGGAACGCAGCACATCGAGGGCTCCGATGAGCTTGGACAGGTTGGCGTCATCAAGCGCCGCCTCGACCTCGTCCAGCACATAGAACGGCACCGTGCGCGTGCGGTACACGGCAAAGAGCAGGGCGAGCGCCGTCAGACTCTTCTCGCCACCCGACATGAGCATCATCTTGGTAATGCGCTTGCCGCGCGGCTGCGCCACGACCTCGATACCTGTCTCGGCAGGATGCTCGGGATCGGTCATCTCCAGATGAGCCTGACCGCCCGGGAAGAGCATAGCGAAGATCTCGCGGAAGTTCGCGTCGACCTTTTCAAACGTCACCAGGAAGGCCTTCCGCATCTTGCGATCAATGGCCACCGTGATCTTGGTAAGCGCCTTGCGCGCGCTCTCCAGATCGGCCAGCTGCTCCTCGATGTAGTCGGCGCGGCGCTTGAGCTGCTCGTACTCCTCCATGGCAACTTGGTTCACAGGACCAAGGTTGTTGATCTGGCGCACAAGCTGGTTGAGTTCGCGCTCGGCGGCATCGCGGTCCGTGGGAGCAGGAAGCATGAGCGCTTCCTCGAGTACCGTGGTGCCATCGGCGGTAATGGCCTTGATGGCCGCCTCGACCTGAACCTCGAGCTTGCCGCGCGCAACCTTGAACTCATTTTGCGTCGCCGTGGCGGCATCAACCCGCTCCTTGGCACGGGCAACCTCCGCCTTGGCATCCTCGATGGTCTTCTTGAGCGAAGCGGAGTCCGCCTCTTCCAGAGAGGCCTGGTCACGCAGGCGCGCTGCCCAATCCGATGCGCGTTCCAACAGGGCAGAATAGCGTTCGTGCATGGGGTCGACGCGCAGGCGCAGCAGTTCGAGCGAGCGCGAAGCCTGGCGTGTTCCGCGGATACGGCGGTCGATGCCCTCCAAGCGATGCTCCAGGTCGGGCACGCGGCCCTTCAGCGAACGCAGGCGCTCGCTCGTCTGGGCCAGGCGCACCTTGGCATCGGCGAGCTTACCGGCGGCCTCGGAATCGTCACAGCGAACGCGGTCGAGTTCGTCGTTGGCCTCGGCAATCTGCAAGCCCAGGTCGCTTGCCTGTGCACGCGCCTCGTCACGCGAACGGGTGAGCTCGTCAACGCGCGGGCGCGCAGCGCGAACGGCTTCGGAGGCCTGCTCGCGGCGCTTGGAGATGCGCACGCGCTCGACCTCGGCATTGTTGGCGCTTTGCTCCAAGCGGCCGATCTCGGAGAGCAACGAGCGGCGCTCGCCCTCAAGACGGGCGATCTCGCCGGCGGCATCGCCCTCAGCGGCACGCGCTTCCTCAACGGCCGCATTGGCCTCGACGACCTGATCCGACACATGCTCAAACACGGCAGCCAAATCGGGCTCCAAGCCCTCCAGCTCGCGAATACGACGCTTGCGCTCCAGGGCACCCGACGCCTCGCCGGCATCGAGGCCCACGCGCACAAGGCCGCCACAGCTTACGCGGGCGCCATCGGGGGTCACATAGGTCACACCGTCAACGACAGGCGCAGCCAGCGCGGCAGCCAAGTCATCGACCACGTAATAGCCACCGAGCAGCGCCTCGACAATCGGACCATAACCGGCACGCACGGAAAGGCGATCGACCAGACGCGAACCGGCAGCGCCCTCGGCGGCAGCAGAGCCGCTCACGCCGCGCGCCACCAGCAGCGCCTCACCCGAGGCCTTCTTTTGGTCCAGAGCCGCACGACCGGCGCGCTCAAGCGTGGCGGCGTCATCGAACAGCAGGGCATCGATATCGCCGGCAAGCAGCTGCTCGACCAGACCTTCAAGCTCGCGCGGGGCCTCCAGCACGTCGCCCAGACGACCCAAGACATCGTCGCCCAGCGCACCCACCAGACAGCTCACGAGCGGCGAGCTATCGGCCATGCGGGCATCGAGTTTCTTTTGGCTGACAAGCTCCGAGCGCACCTCGGATAACTTGTTGCGTGCCTCGCTCTCGCGGGCACGCAGGTCCTTCAGGGCCGCGCGTGCCGTCTCGGTGGCCTCACGCGCATCAACCTGAGCCTGGCGCGCTTCCTCAAGAGCGCCCTCAAGCTCCTCGGCGCGGTCGCGACGGCTCTCGAGCGAGGCCATGACCTCCTCGAGCTGCTCGTCAATCTGCTCCAGGCGCGAGGCATACATGTTGTCCTCGACCTCGGCATTGCTCAAGGAATCCTTCACCTTGGCGAGCTCGAGCGCGGCGTTATCGGCCACGCGTTGCACATCGCGTTGCTCACGCGTAAGCTGCGAAATCTGATTGTCGAGCGCCACGCGCCGCTCGTGGAGCTCAGCGGCGGCAGGACCAGCGGCGTCAACGTCCTCCTGGGCCAGCATGTGCGCACCGGTCACTTCCTCAAGCCGGGCACGCGCGTCCTCGAGCTCCTCGACCACGCGACGACGCTGATGCTCGGAGCTCGAGATCTGCCCACGCATGTCGGACAGGCGCGACACCATGTTGTGGCCCTTTTCCTCGAGCAGGCGCATGTCGGAGTTAATGCGGCCGACCACATCTTGCATATGGCGGCGCTGCTCGCCCAGATCGCCCACAAACAGGCCCTTTTCCTCGAGCATGACCTGGAGCTTCTCGAGCTCGCGCTCCTTTTCGCCCATGCGGTACTGCGCAAGCTCCAGCTCGGCGGTACCTTCCTTGGAGCGGCTCTCCAGATCGTTCCACTGCGACTGCAGCGAACGCAGCTCGTCGACAGCCAGCATCTGCGTAAGCTCGTTCGCGCGCGAGGACAGCTCTTTGTACTTACGCGCGCGATCGACCTGACGCTCTAGCGGCCGCAGCTGACGGGCGATCTCCTTATTGATGTCGCGGGCACGCGTCAGGTGCTCGTCCATCGACTTAATCTTTTTGAGCGCACGCTCCTTGCGGCGCTTGTGCTTGGAGATGCCGGCGGCCTCCTCGATGAGGGCGCGGCGCTCCTCGGGGCGGCTCTGCAAAATGGCGTCGAGCTTGCCCTGGCTGATGATGGAATGCGTATCCTTGCCCAGGCCCGAATCGTGCAGGATGTCCTGAATGTCCATCAGGCGGCACGGACTCGAGTTGATGAGGTACTCGCTTTCGCCCGAGCGATACATGCGACGGGTGATGGCGACCTCGTCAAAATCGACGGGCAGCATATGGTCCGAGTTATCGAGCACCAGTGTGACCTCGGCGACACCCACCGGCTTGCGCGCTGACGAGCCCGAGAAGATGACATCCTCCATGGCCTGGCCGCGCAGCTGCTTGGCGCTCTGCTCGCCCAGGACCCACAGAATCGAGTCGGAGATGTTCGATTTTCCCGAGCCGTTGGGACCGACGATGACGGTCAGGCCCGGCTCAAACGTCATATGGGCGCGGTCGGCAAACGACTTGAACCCTTTGAGCGTGAGGGACTTGAGATACACGGTTCCTCGCTTACACGTGCTTCTTGTTCAGAATCACGCCGTTGGTGGTGTAACCCATGCGGTCGAGCGCTTCGAGCGCGGCAGCTCCCTCGGCTTCCTTCTTTGAGGAGCCGGAGCCGCGACCCTGGCGAATACCATCGATCAAAACCACAGCGGTAAAGGTGGGCGCATGCGCCGGGCCCTCGGAGCCAACGAGCTTGTACGCCGGAGGTTCGTGACCGTCGGCTTGCACGCACTCCTGCAAAAACGACTTGGGGTTCGCAGGATGCTCGGCACGCTCGGAAGCCAAATGCGGCTTAAGCGTACGGTGAATGAACTCCGCCGCAACGTCCCAGCCGGCATCCAGGTACAGCGCGCCCACGAGCGACTCATAGACGTTCTCGAGGGCCGAATGCAGGCCGCGCGCACCGGTACCGGTCTCGGAGGCACCAAAGATGATGATGTCGTCGATGCCCAGCTCGTGAGAAACCTCGGACAGCGTAGCGCCCGAGACAAGCGACACCTTCAAGCGCGTGAGCTTGCCCTCGTCAAACTCCGGATAGGACTCAAACAGGGAGCGTGCGACCACAGCGCCCAAAATGGAATCGCCCAAGAACTCAAGGCGCTCATAGCTGGCAGAAACCGGCTGGCCCTCGACTGCCGAGGGATGCGTAAGCGCCGCGCGCAGCAGCACCTTATTGTTGAACTCGTGGCCCAGGATTTCCTGGGCGCGCGTAAGTCGGTCGGATAAAGCCAAGACTTAGGCCTCCTTGGCAGCTTCGATAGCGTCGACGGCGTCGGCGACAGAGTTGAGCGAGAGCAGGGTCTCGTCATCGATCTCGAGGTTGAACTCGTCCTCGATAGCCGTAACCAGCTGCAGGCGCTCGAGCGAGTTGGCATCGAGGTCGTCAAAGGTGGTCTCCTCGCTAATTTCGGCAACATCGACGCCCAGAACGTCAGCAGCGACCTCGGCGATCTTGTCGAAGATTTCGGAGCGGTCCATAGCGCTTCCTCTCATAGTGCATGAATACCAAAAGAATGGTACCGCCCGGGCGGTACCAAGACACGGTTCTGATTCTACCCCACGACGTGCGCCGCGAAGCACATAACAGCGCTCTAACTCGCTCTTACAAAACGATACTGTCCATAGAGTTGGCGACATTCTCGACCAGCCCGGCGCGCACGGCTTCGGCCGCCGCGAGCGTACCGTTTTTGACAGCCTCGACCGAGGTGGCGCCATGGCCGATCAGGACCACGCCGCGCAGGCCCAGAAGAATCGCGCCGCCCTTGGCGTCGCCAGAGAGCTTGGCCTTAATCTCGCGCATCTGCTTTTTGATGAGCAGCGCGGCGATCTTGGTGCCGAGCGAGGCCATAAAGGCGCCCTTGAGCTCCTGCAGCAAAAACTTGGCAGCGCCCTCGGTAGCTTTGAGAGCGATATTACCCGACATGCCATCGGCAACGACGACATCGAAGTTACCTGAGGTGAGGTCGGTGC
>CAVEET010000094.1:0-3795 GCA_963614835.1 Bulleidia sp.
ACGTTGGCCGTGTACATGAGCTCGGCCACGTTAATGCCCGAAAGATACGAGCTGTCCTTGATGACAGTCGTGCACTGGCTAAACAGCGCCGGAATGATCGTCTTAAACGTCTGCGGCAGAATGATGTAGCGCATGGTGGCAAAGAAGCCAAAACCCTGGCTCTGCGCTGCCTCAAACTGGCCGCGCGGAATCGAGTTGAGGCCGCCGCGCACAATCTCGGCCATAACGGCGCTGGTAAACAGCGTAAAGGCGATGGTCGAAATCACAATATCCAAACCCTGCACCGTAAAGTAGATAAAAAGGATCCACAGCAGGTTTGGCGTGCAGCGGAACAGCTCGATATAGGCGCTCACCAAAATACGGAACGGGCGGGGCGCATAGCTCTTAACGAGCGCCAGCACCGTGCCAAAGATGAGCGAGAAAAAGATCGACAGCGCCGAGATCTCGATCGTCTTAACAAAGCCGCCCCAAATGTAGAGCAGGTTGGTCGCGTTGAAGATTTCCATGCGCTAGGCCTCCTCTACGTTGTCGAGCCCCAGCTCGGCCAGGCTCACGCCGCGCGGACGCTCCTTGGAGCGGCGCTCGAGCCACTGCACCAGCATGGCGAGCGGAAAGCAGATGATGAAGTACATAAGGCAGCAAACGATGTATCCCTGCAGGTAACCGTACAGACTCACAAAGTTGTCGGAACGGTACATAAGGTCGCCGCCGGCCACAAGCGCCAGCACCGACGTGTTCTTGACCAGGTTGAGCGCCTGGTTACACAGCGGCGGCAGAATGATCTTAAACGTCTGGGGCAGCACGATGTACCAATATGCCTGCGCACGGGTGAAGCCCTGGCTCTGGGCCGCCTCCATCTGACCGCGCGGAACCGCCTCGATACCGGTGCGGATGACCTCCGAAATGTAGGCCGCGTGATACAGGCCCACGCCCAAGAAGCCCAACACGAACGGCGCGATACGCACCGGCTGGTCGGCACCGGTTATGGCCTGCAAAAACTGCGGACCGGCCATGTACATAAAGAGCACCTGTACGGGCAACGGGGTGTTCTGGTAAAACTCCACGTACACGCGGCTTATGGCGCGCAGCACGCGCGAACGGGTGGTAGAGAACACGCCCAGCAGCGTGCCCAGCACCAGCGACAGCAGCAGACCGGCAACGACCACCTGCAGCGTCACGCCAAAGCCCTCCCAGAAGGGCCCCATGTTTTGAAATGTCGTCGACCAGCGGTCGGCGTCAAACAATCCTTCGAGCATTTGATTCCTTCCTTGGACGATACGCCTATACAAGACCCCAGGTCTTGACCTCTTGGTCGAGCCAGCCGTCGGCCAGGCGATCGCAAATCACCTGATCGACCACGGCCGAAAGGTCGCAGCCCTTCTTGGTCGCCACGCCGTAGCCCTGCTCGCCAAACTTGACCTCGGGCTGCAGCAGCTCAACGGTCTCGTTCATGTAGCCGGCCAGCGTGGAGCGGTCCATGGCAAAGACGTCGATATTGCCGGCGTCGAGGGAACTCTTGATGATGGGATAGCCGCTAAAGGCCCTAAACTCGGGCTTACAGCTAAAGCCGTTGTCCTTGATCATCTGCTCGATCAGGCCCTGCGTGGTGGCACCCTGGCTCACGCCAATGACCTTGCCGTCCAAGTCCTCAATCGAGGTAAAGCCCGAACGCTTCTTGACCATGAGTCCCACGTAGTCGGTGCGGTACGGCGTCGAGAAATCCCAGCTCTTCTTGCGCTCGTCGGTGATGGTGTAGGTCGCCGCGACCACGTCAAGCTGGCCGTTATCGATCAGCGGGCCGCGCGTCTTGGGCGTTACATCGGTAAACTCGACAAGCTCCTGGGCGCGGGCCTCCTTGTAGCTCACGCCAAAGACGGCAGCGGCGATCTGGTAGCACAAATCGACTTCCATGCCCTCAAAGCGGCCCTTGGCGGTGTCGTAATAGCCATAGCCGGGAACGTCCTTCTTAACGCCGGCATTCAGATGGCCACGCGACTTAATGGCCGCAAGCTTGGACCCCTTGTCGGAGCCCTCGCCGCTGGTAGAGTTGCCGCAACCGGTAAGCGCGGTCCCCGTCAGCGCAAGCATGCCGGCGCCCGCCAGCTGCAAAAAGTGACGGCGCGACACGGCCGCCCTCGTCATATCCGTCATGTCCATCACCGCACCTAGTGCAGAATCTTGGACAGGAACTCGCGGCAGCGCGGGTTCTCGGGGTTATCGAAGAAGTGCTCGGGCGTGCCCTCCTCCAGGACGCGGCCGTCCTCCATAAAGATGACGCGGTCGGCCACCTGGCGCGCAAAGCCCATCTCGTGCGTCACGCAGATCATGGTGATGTCCTCCTGCGCGAGCTCAATCATAACGTCAAGGACTTCCTGGACCATCTCGGGGTCGAGCGCCGAGGTCGGCTCGTCAAACAGGATGATGGGCTGTTTGGTGCACAGGGCACGGGCGATGGCAATGCGCTGCTGCTGACCGCCCGAGAGGTTCTGCGGATACTCGCCGGCCTTATGCGCCATGCCAACGCGCTTGAGCGCGGCGATGGCGATCTCGGTCGCCTCCTCCTTGCTCTTCTTTTGTAGCTTGATGGGCGCGAGCGTCAGGTTGCCGAGCACCGTCATGTTGGGATACAGGTTGAACTGCTGAAACACCATGGAGCTATACTTGCGGGCCATCTCCAGGTGATTCTTTTTGGTGAGCGGCGTACCGTCGATGACGACCTCGCCCGACGTGGGCTCCTCCAGATAATCGACGCAACGAATGAGCGTCGACTTGCCCGAGCCGGAAGGCCCGATCATTACGAGCTTCTCGCCGCGCTTGACGGTGAGGTTGATATCTTTGAGCACATGCAGGTCGCCAAAGTACTTGTTGAGATGCTTGATCTCGATCATGTCTGCCATGAATGTCCCTTCCCTGCGTTTACACGAGTTGAACTATTGTACGGAAAGAACCACGTTCCCGCAGCCCACACTACATTCCCGTAAAGAACCCGCAACCTTCCGCCCACTCATTGGGGACAGGCTTAAATGAGTACCCAATGAGCGGGCACTCATTTAAGCCTGTCCCCAATGAGTGGAGCATAAGTCAGCGAAAACCCGTACACGCGAGCAAGGTGACGTGAAATGAAAGGGCGCAGACCTTATGGTCGCGCCCTTGAAATTGAACGTCAGATTGCCGTGTGTACGGGTCTGCAGCGTCGAGCCGTTACGCGGTTTGGTAAAACCGCGTAACAAATTACGCGAGTTTTGCGCCGACGATCTTTGCCGCTGCCGGCTTGTCGAAGTTGCCGCCGGTGGCCTTGCCGAGTGCTCCCATGACCTGGCCCATCTGCTTCTTGGACGTGGCGCCCAGCTCGGCGATGACCTGCTCAATCAGAGCCTCGAGCTCCTCGCCCGAAACCTGCGCGGGCAGCAGGCTCTCCAGAATCTTGACCTGCTCGGTCAGATTGTCGGTGCGCTCCTGGTCGGTGCCGGCCTTGATGGACATCTCCAGCGTCTCGCTCGTCTGCTTGATCAGACGCTTGATCATGCTGTTGACGTCTTCCTCGGTCACATCGCGGCGCTCGTTGACCTCGATATTCTTCACCTCGGCCTTAACCTGGCGAATGATGGACAGGCGAACCTTGTCCTTGGCCTTCATGGCCGCGATCATTTCCTTCTGCAGCTCTTCGTTGGTCATCTGCAAATCCTCTCTAATAGCGTGGGCGGCACTCGCGCGAGCACCGCCCCATGATTACTCAGTCGTCGACGAATCGTCGGTCGAACTCTTGGTGACGCCCTTCAGGCTGACGTTGTACGG
>CAVEET010000095.1:0-4332 GCA_963614835.1 Bulleidia sp.
CGCTTTGAATACTATCCCTATGTCCCGACAACCACCTGAGGCTTAAATGCTGCGCATCATTCCTAATACCACTTATATAACGTATTAGATGGGTTGCGATGTGCCTCGCATTTCGTTCTGCTACGATTGCCACGTTGGCATCAATACAGGAGGGCTCATGCCGGGCTTGGGAACAATCATCAACGTTGTGCTTTTAGTTGCGGGCGGTCTTTTAGGATTAGCGGGCGGCCGCTTCATTACACCGCGCATCCAAGACACGCTCATGAAAGCATCGGGGCTGTGCGTCCTGTTTATCGGCCTGGGCGGCACCATGCAAAAGATGCTCATCATCGATGGAAAGGCGCTAGCGACCACCGGTACCACCATGCTCATCGTCTCATTTGCGCTCGGTTCGCTCATCGGCGAGGCCGTCAACTTGGAAGCCGCCATCGAGAACCTTGGCGAATGGCTCAAGCGCAAAACCGGCAGCGAGGGCGATAACGAGTTCACCAACGCTTTTGTCTCGACTTCACTCACCGTGTGTATCGGCGCCATGGCCATTGTGGGATCGATCCAGGACGGTCTGCTCGGTGACTGGTCAACGCTTGCCCTGAAAGGCGCATTGGACTGCATCATCGTCTGCACCATGACGGCGTCGCTTGGCCGCGGCTGCATTTTCTCCGCCCTGCCCGTCGCCGTGTTCCAGGGGACGATCACGTTGTTTGCCGGCGCGCTCTCCCCCATCATGACCACAGCAGCCCTCAACAGCCTTTCGCTCGTAGGCTCCATGCTCATCTTCTGCGTCGGCGTCAACCTCATCCGTCCTCAGACCTTCCGCACGGCCAATATGCTCCCCTCCGTCGTCATCGCCGTCATCTACGCCCTCCTGTTCTAAATCTATCTACGCAGCGGTATCTCGAACACCTGTTTGATGCTGTGCTATGATATGAGGTCACCGTAGCTGCGTTAGGAGAGGAGAAGCGGTGGCCGACCAGGACATCAAGATGCTCATCGAGCGCATTATGGCCGAGGCCCGGACCCATCAGTCCGCCCGCTTCTCGCATGAGGTCTACGCAGACGAGCCGATTCTCAAGACCGGCCGACAGATGCAGAATTTCCTTCCCGACCAGTACCGCAAGATGCGCGAGATATCGCGCTGGCAGGATGACCCCAAAGGCGGTGCGGGACGCTGGCTTTCGGAAGCCGAGCTCTTCTACCGCCAAGGCCTGCTGATGGCCGACTTTGAGGACGATTGCCCCTACAACGGTACATTCAAGTCGTACTTTCCCACCTACAACGCCATGAGCGATCGGCAGCTGCGTGGGTACTTTTCCTGGCGCGCACGGGTACGCCGCGGAGCCGTCGAAGAAACGTCTACGTCCTTTGCCTTTCTGTATCTCTATGAGCTGATTTGCGGCATTGGCGTAGATAATCCGCTCGATGGTTTTAACAAGATCAAGGCTTTTTGGGATGCCTATCGCCCCTTCGAGCCCGGCATCGACCGGTTTGCACGCGTGTGGCTGCAGGATTACGCCGTTTTCCACGAACTCGATCCCAAGCTGCTTCGCGACTCTAAAACCGTCATGTTCGATAACGCCCTCATCGAGCTGCGGCGCGCAGCACGAGACCTTGTACCAGCGCCGGCGCCGTCCGGCCAGACCCCTAAGCGTCGCAAAACCTCCGAGCCCACGCTCCCCCTTCCGCCCGACGAGGCTCGCGAGGAGCGACTCATGGCCGCTATCAACGCCCTCTCCACGTATAACCTCAATAACTCAAGACTCGATCGCAGCCACCATCGCGACCTGCGCCACGTGGCATGCGCCGTGTATGTCCGTATGGCGCGCTACTATGACACGCACCGAAAGACCGGTATCGTGGCGAGCTTGTTTGGGGAGGAGACGGCCATGCCCTATACCATGTTTGCCTCGGCCGTGTTCTTTGCGCCCAATCGCCACGAAGACTGCGAATACCGCTTGGATCCCATCCATATCTACCGTTGCCAAAACGGTTTTTGGGAATGCATGCGGATTCACGGCAGCAGGCAAAAGAGCAGCAAGCTTGGCGAGATGATGCGCGCCTGCGACCAACGCCTGCGCCTGGCCCTAGACCCCACCCACCCCCTGAAGGAGGAGAAGGTCCCCAAATATCTGGCCAAGATCATCGATGACGAAATCGTGGCATGGCTTTCGTGGGACGCCGCGCACCAGCCCGTCAAGATCGATATCGATTTGAGTCAGCTGGGGCATATCCGGAGCGCCGCCGCACAAACACGTGAGGCGCTTTTAATCGATGAAGAGCGCGAGGAAGGCGCACCTGTGGAAGCTGAGGCAACGCTTATCGATCAACCGAGCACCGAGTCTGCGCCCGACATGACTGCCGAACCTGGCAAGATGACCATACAGCAAGACGAACCCGGCGAGCCGACTGTCTCCACCGAAGAGTTTGGCGTCGTGGCACCGCTCCTCGTGTCTGTACCCGCACCCGTAACGCCCGCGCCCACCGAAGCTGCGAACAAACTCGCGCCTGCCGCAGATGCCTTCCTGCGCGCACTGCTCGAGCAAAACGCAGCGCAAGCGACATCGGCCGTGGAGAGGTCGGGCCAGAGCGAGGATATGCTCGTCGACAGCATCAACGAGGCACTCTTTGACCTGGTGGGTGACACCGTTATCGAGTTCGGAACGGCAGGACCGCAGATTATCGAAGATTACGAAGCTGACGTGAGAGGATACCTAGACCATGAGTGATACCGCATCCGCAGCGCCCCGCGTACCCAAACGCGTCGCCGCCGTTATCCTTAACTCGCTCAAGGGCGGCGTGGTCCCGCGCATCGGCCTTCCCTATATCACCGTGGGACGCGAGGTCGAGATTCGCGCCCTGCTCACCGATTTGAGTCTCATCGCCGATGGCGGCGCGAGCTTCTGCTTTTTAGTCGGTCGCTACGGCGCCGGCAAGAGCTTCTTACTTCAGACCATCCGCACGCACGCCATGGGCGAGGGATTCGTCGTCGCTGATGCCGACCTGTCGCCCGAGCGCCGTCTGCAGGGCGGTCAGGGACAGGGCCTTGCCACCTACCGCGAGCTCATCCGCAACATATCGACTAAAACGCGCCCCGAGGGCGGTGCGCTCAACCTTATCCTGGATCGCTGGGTCGCCTCGTGTGCCGACGTCGACGAGGCGGTCGTCAGCGCTCAACTGGCCCCGCTCGAGGAGATGGTCCACGGCTTCGACTTCACCCGCATGCTCCGCCGCTATCGCACGGCCGCATCCGAAGGCGACGAAGAGGCCATGAGCCGCGTGACCAAATGGATCCGCGGCGAATACCGCACCAAGAGCGAGGCTCGCGCCGAACTGGGGTCCTCAACCATCATCAGCGATGACGACTGGTACGACTACGTCAAACTCATCGCGCGTTTTTTGGTTTGCAGCGGCTACAAGGGCATGCTGGTGCTCATCGACGAGCTCGTGAATCTGTATAAGATTCCCAACGCGATCACGCGCCAGTACAACTACGAGAAGATCCTGACCATGTACAACGACACGCTCCAGGGCAAGGCGCAGTACCTGGGCATGATCATGGGCGGCACGCCGACCTCTATCGAGGACCGCCGCCGCGGCGTCTTTTCCTACGAGGCCCTTCGGAGCCGTCTCGCTCAGGGCCGTTTTGCGCGCGATGATCTCAAAGACATGCTCGCTCCCATCATCCGCCTGCAGCCGCTCACCTACGAGGAGCTGCTGGTGCTCATCGAAAAGCTCATGCAGATCCATGCCGGCTACTTTGGCTGGACGCCCACGCTTACCGAGAACGACTTGGTGGACTTCCTCAAGATCGAGTTCGGTCGCGTGGGAGCCGACACGCATCTGACGCCGCGTGAAGTCATTCGTGACTTTATCGAGCTGCTCGACATCCTATGCCAAAACCCCAACGCCAACGTAGCCGAGCTGCTGCAAAGCGTCGGCGGCGACGCGCTGGCGCCGGCAGCCGCAACAGACGACACCGGCACCGCGGACGACGACCGCAACTTCGCCGAATTCACCATCTAACCTGCCAAAAAGGGACAGGTTTATTTTGGCAGGTTTTATCTGGGCAAATGTTGAAGCAGTCATGCAGCAAGCCGTTGCCAGCCGCGCTGAGAGATTCGTTTTTGAGAGGAGGCCCCGTGAACGCCTTTGACCGCTACGCCCCGTTTATCCAAGACTTCATCTACTCCCACGATTGGGAGAGCCTGCGCTCCATTCAGGTTGCGGCGGCAGATGCCATCTTTAACACACAAGACAATGTGCTCCTGACGGCATCCACAGCTTCCGGCAAAACCGAAGCGGCCTTCTTTCCCATCCTGACCGAGTTTTGGGAGA
>CAVEET010000096.1:0-9048 GCA_963614835.1 Bulleidia sp.
CGCGTCTGGCCGTTGGCGCCGAGCATCTGGGGAAGGACGGGGGCGACCTTCTCCGCCGCGTCAACCGCGCCGTTGAGGGTGGCAAAGCCGTCCTTGGCCTTATCGACCAGCTCGGTCACCTGGGAAATATGAGTATCGCCAATGCCCTGGACCTTCTCGTTGGCGCTCTTGAACACCTTCGAGCTGCTGGAAAGCGAATCGGCGACCGCCTGCAGCGCGGACACGTTAATCATGCCGTCCTGGAACAGCTTGCCGGGCGTAGCCTGCGAGAGGTTGTCGGCCATGGGAACCAGCGCATTGCTCGAGACATCGGACAGGGCGTCAATCATGGTGCGGGCCGCATTGATATCGCTGCCATACACCGGGATAAACGAAGCCGCCGCCCACAGCGGGCTCGAGGTCTCCGCCTTCATGCTGTCGCAGAGCTCATCGATCTTCTTCGCGTCGTCAGGCAGCGTCGAAAAATCGCCCGACGTGACCTTATCCTTAAGGCCACCGACGATCTCGACAGCCTCCTTCGCTTCGCTCTTTACGGTCTTTGCCGAGTTAAGCAGCATAAAGCCGCTTGCGCCAAGCACAACGAGAAGCACCGCGACTACAGCGGCAATAATGGCGCCAGTGTGACGCTTTTTGCGCTCGCCCTTGCGATGGCGATGACGGACCAGACCGTCAGAGGTCGAACTCGACGAAGCGTCGCTACCGTAGTTCAAGCCAAAATCGTAATAATCTTCCTTGGAACCCGAGCCCGCAAACTCGGCACCGCTATCATCCAGGCGGGCGAACGTGCCAGTCTCGGAGGCGCCGGTGTAGATCGTGCCAAGGTTACCCGTAAGCCCCGCGCCACCGGCAGAGGGAGTATTGTTGTCGGCCTTGCCGGCATTAACGTTGCCGGCGGCATTCGCGGCGTTGGCAGCACCTGCGTTGTTCGCAGGTGCCGAAGGAGCCCCGCTCGGCTGCGACGCGGAGGTTGCACCGCCCGCAAAGACATTCCCTCTTGCACGGCCGGTCTTTTTTGCCTTTTGAGACTGCTCGTACAGAGCGGTAAACATCGCCGTCTCGCCCGGGGACACGCGCTTACCGGAGCCGCCCTGTCCAGCGTCGCCCGGCGTGCCGGCCTTACCAGCCCCGTTCGGACGCGGCGGAACTGCAGGACGGCCGCTATCGCTGCCCTTAAAGTGATTACCAGCCATAAAGAAATCCTCGCAATTGAGTCGCAATGAAAAAGTCCATAACGTTACTAGTTTATGGCATTTTGAGCATCGACAGCTAAACTCCAGACACGGACATCAATTGGCGAAAATGCGGCACAACACCTTTTCTGTCTTGGCGGCGGCGTCAACTACACCGTAAGGAACATCATCACGATGATCATGGCAAAGCCGATAAGGTCGGTCGGCAAAAACACCGTGCCCAGCATAACGGCGCTGGTGATGGTCGCCGAAACCGGCTCCACAGTTCCGATGAGGCTCGCACGCACCGAGCCGATGTCCTTAACGCCCTGCATATAGAGCATGTAAGCAAAAAACGAGCCGATAACCACGAACACCGCGAGCGCCTCGATACCGGCGGCATCGAGCGCCGGCATATGCGCCCAGGGCTGCACGAAGACACATGAGACCGCGCCCGCCGTGAGCATTGCCGAGCCCGTGACGATGGGGCTACCGTATTCGGGCAGGATCTTGGCGGGAATCACCGCCATACACGCGGCGCTGACCGCACACATAAGACCTGCTGCCAGGCCAAGCGGCGAGATATTCAGGCTGGTAGGGTCGCCGCCGGTGGCAATTAAAAAGGTTCCACCCAGAGCCAGGCCAATGCCGATGACTTCGCGAGTACGCGGCATGCGGCGATCGGTCACGCAGGCGTAGCCCATGATGATAACGAGTTGCAGGCACTGGAGCACCGTCGCGGTTCCGGCGTTCGTCAGGCGCACGGCCGAAAGATAGCAAAACTGGTTGAACAGCAGGCCAAAGGCGGTAAAGAGCAGCAGCTGCTTGCGATCGGCGGGTGTGGTCCAGAGCTTAACCAGGCGCTCGCGGTCGCGCGTAACAACCACGGCCATAAAGAGTAGACCGGCGAGAATCTGACGCACGCTCATAAGCCACAAGGTGTCGACGTGGTAGGTATCGAACAGAAAGCTCGCGCTGGTGCCCGAGAAGCCCCAAAACGAACCGCCCACCAGCGTAGCCAAGACGCCCGTGATCATCTTGCGCGACGACGCATCGTTAAGGCGGTCGCGCCAGGCGCGGCGGGTGCTACGGCTGAGCTCGTCGGTGCCCTCGGGCACATCAATGTTCGATATATCGGTCATCGGCACCGAAGCCCCTGCGCCTTCGACCTGCTCGACACACTCTTTGCTCATTCCACTCCCCCGAAACAGCCTGGAAACAATTCGGCTTACCTTACCACGGCGAAGTCACCAGCTGGAGGCTTGTCCGCTTATCGGTAGGACAATTCCGCAGGCGTCTTTCCATAGCTCGATACCGCAATGGCCTTGCATTATGCGGCAGCCAAATCGCGGCAGCAGGCTCTTTTGAAATGGATATGGCAAAGCCCCCGAATTCCACAATGTAAGCGATTTTTAAAAATGTTCTTGCCACCGAGTTCAGGCTCCGTTATATTATCCCTTGCGCGCTTGCGCACCCTTGATCGGGCGTTTAGCTCAGGGGGAGAGCGCTTCCCTGACACGGAAGAGGTCAGAAGTTCAAATCTTCTAACGCCCACCAAATGTTCGCAGCTCAGAGGCTATGTCCTCTGGGCTGTTTTGTTTTATGTCGCCAAATCCGCCGGCAGTTCCAACCGCCCAACTAGCCAAAAGCCGACCATCTACTTGCCGATCTATCCATCGGCATAACCAATCAGTCCGCACCACAGCTTCTCGGCAAAACGCCACGATGTCTGCGCCCTGCGGTATCCTTGAGCCACTTACACCTGCAGCACCAAGGAGCCGCCATGCGCACCGAGCTCGATGTCCCCTTTTCGCACAAAGAAGAAGCCAAGGCGCTGGGCGCCAAATGGGACCGGACCAAGAAGATCTGGTATGTACCCAGCGGCGTCAACCCCGAGCCCTTTGCCGAGTGGCTGCCCGGTGTTGACCGATCCGACCCCTCAGCGCCGTATATATATCTAGTACTGGGCAAGCGCGAGTGCTGGAAGTGTCACAAAGAGACCTCGGTCGCGGCCTTCGGCATTCCCTATCGAACCGATAACGACGAGAGCATCACCATCGCGCACGCGCCCAACGAAGCCGGGCACATTGCCATCGACACGGCCAACGCCAACGCACTCGCCATCGTGCCCGCTCTTGGCTGCGTGCCGGGCGAGATCCGCGACCACCTTCATAAGCGCTGCGGCTACAAGCCCGTAGGCGCGCGAGCCTCCAAAGCCCCGTCGCTCGGCAACACGTGCACCAGTTGCGACGCGCTGCAAGGCAGCCGCTATCTGTTCGAGGAGCCCTCGTCCCCGTTTGCCCTCACTGCCATCAACAAGCTGCCGGCACTGGAGTTTGTGCGCGTCGAAGTTGCCGGCGTCTTTGGCGTCCCGACCACGCGCACCGACTTTGACCAGGCGCTCTTTACCTGGGCACGCGACCATCACGCCGAGTTCCACAAGCAGCTCGGTGAGGGGATTTATTTGTAGGGACGGAGAGGCCTTCACAGTCAGCTCCTCCGCATCACCTATCCCTCGTCGCCGGCGTCGTACACGATATCGAGGCCACAAACGGGGCATTTCTCCGGATACACCGGCATATGAACGCCTGTCTGTTTTCTCACTTCGTCGCTGAACCTGTCGCGCGCATCGATGAACCGAATGTCGAGACACGGTATTTGCGAGCCGCAGCAAGGGCAGGTGACGACAAACGACCCGCAATCAACCTCTACGCTCGGAAACATATTGTTGTCTATAAGGGCACACGGCAGTTTTCCGTACTTCCCCATCGCAATATCGCCTCGCCAGCTCATACACGCTCCCCTCTCGCTATACAAAACAGGAAGAGCATGCACCGGCGGGCATGCGCGAGATTGCATCGCCACGCGATCCGATCAAACAACACGATCGTCAAAGAATGCCAAAGCCAAATACGCTAATACGGCAGAAGCCCCGCCTTTTCACGCTTCTTTTCCGAGCGATCGAACTCAATGCGATGGGCCTCAAGAAACACCGTATTGGGTCGCCACTGACGCTCATTCGGCTGCCTTAGCGTCGCACCCGCAAAGGAAGCGTAGCCGGTCTTATCCAGCAGGTACGATCCGCACAGCCGATATTCGCCGCAAACGGGCTCAAACGAAATCAGATGAGCATCGAATAAAGCATGTAAGTCGCGCCGAAGCAGAATGCCGTTGCTGGCAACCTGCGATTTGGGTCCCGAGTAATTCTCGATATGTGCAGCCTCCAGAGCTTCGCTGACGCCGCAGTCCGACACCGCGCAACGGCCATCATAGGCGGCAACGAGCTGCTTGCGGAACCATTGCTGCCCCAATCGCTCGCGCCTTAACGCATAGCGGACCTTTTCGTCGTCGGTCGTACCCTGTCCGGCAAACTCAATATCGACGGGCATGTGCTTCAGATAGCTCATGTCGGGCGCAAAACGGGGGTCCGGTCCGCCTTTATGAACAGGACCGTGCAGAACAAACCATCCGTTTTCGGGCTCGAACCGTTCAACAAACGCAAGGCCGAGCACCTTGTAGCCCACCTCGGTTGCAAATATGACTCCGACTGGAACGCCACATTCCATGCAGTTGAGCATTTTACGGTTGTAATTCTGGTCTCGAGAACCAACGGCGCCTGGCGCTTGGACCGAATACTTAATGACCCACGTACCATCGTCCAAATAGAGCGGAGGTACATCGGTGTAGAAGCTCTTTTTAGAGTTATGGACCGAAAGCGCAAAGATCTTATTGGGATCTTGCTTCACCCGATCCTGGCCCGGCCAGAAGATCCCTGAATCCCGCGTTACGGAAAAGAAGTCCGAGCCAATTCTCAAACGATACTGATACTGAGGGCTATCTTCCTTGGTGTGGTGCGGAAGGCTGGTCCAAACGCCGCCGCGCTGTTCCTCACCCAGAAACCACTCCCATGCCTCAACGTATTCGGAAGGCACGAGACTGCAGGCGCGGTCATAGCTTGGTCCATCCATCAACGGAACAGCAAGGTCAATGTCGTTCATCGCCAGCACCTACAACCATACGAACGCGAGTCATGCCCCTCAATAATATGGCCGAGAGTCAATAATTACGAGATCTCATTCCGCGATCGGCACATCGTTGATGCTCTCGGTTTGCCGCTGGCGCGCTTGTACCCCGCTACCCCACTTCCCTGTATACTGATGTAGCACGTGTTTCATCCGGGCTTGTTGGACCGGGTCGTTCATGGGAGGGCCTTATGGCTGCTTCGAATCCGCCTAAGGGGAGCGTTTCTTCTTCGTCCATCAAGCCGGTTACGCGCAAGGCCGTGCGCTGCCAGCGCGAGGTCGCCTGGCTTATCACGCAGGCGGCGGGCAGGCTTGTGGCGACCACCCAGGACGTCAATGCGCCTACGCCGAGCTTTGTGTTAGCGGCGGCGCTGGATTTTGCGCGCCAATTGGAGCTTGCCGCACAGGATACCAGCGGCCACCTCGACTACCAGAATGTTATGGCGCCCGACCTGCAAACGTTCTGCCACATGGCCAAGTTGCCCGCCGCGCCCAATGCGCTTTCGGACGCAGGCTACATGTTTACGCTTTCGGGCGCGGACCTTATCCGCGATATCTACGCATACTGCAGCGAGCTCGCCGAACGCAGCGTCTTTGGCACGGCTGAAGTCAAACCGGGATATGTCATCAAGCTGGTTCTTAGGCTGTTCTTGATGGACGGGTTCGGGGCTGCGCAGGAATAAGTCGTCCGACAGAGCCATTGTCGATCCGGCGGTGACGCCTTGCCGTAGCCGTCACCGCACGAGCGAGGATTTTCGGACGGTCGGATATCGAGAGTGGATATTTGGACGGTTTTTGGGGCTTTTGCGGCAAATTCCGTCCAAATATCCACTCTCGTTCGATAGGTATCCGGAAATCCTCGCTCGTCCGTCCGAATATCCACTCTCGTTTGGCGAGTGTCCAATTTTCCACGCTCGTGCGGCGGGCACGCGGGACCTATGCCCAATCCGACTGCATCGTCTCCAGTTCGCCGCAGGGTCGCGGCCCCATATGGGTATACTCTCGAGGATTCGACTCGATTCGCCCCCGCTGGGGCGTCAAAGGAGACTGCATATGCCCACCACCTCAACCGACCCGCGCGCCGCAGCCGCCGCGCTGCTGGCACCCGGCACCACCTGCCACGGCTTTGCCGTCGAGCGCTGCGAGACCGTGCCCGAGCTCGACTCGGACGCCTACGTGCTGCGCCACACCGCCTCGGGCGCTCGCCTGCTGTACCTGGCGTGCGACGACGAAAACAAGGCCTTTGCCATTGGCTTTAAGACGCCGCCAGCCGATTCCACCGGCGTGTTCCATATTCTTGAGCACTCGGTGCTGTGCGGATCGGCCAAATTCCCCGTCAAGGAGCCGTTTGTCGACCTGATCAAGAGCTCCATGCAGACGTTCCTCAACGCCATGACCTACCCCGACAAGACTATCTACCCCGTTGCCACCACCAACGAGCAGGATCTGTACAACCTGATGGACGTGTACCTGGACGCGGTGTTCAACCCGGCCATCTATACCAAGCCCACCATTTTTGAGCAGGAGGGCTGGCACTACGAGCTGGACCTGCCGGAGGGCGCCGAGGACGAGGGCGACGGCAGCTCCGCGAGCCTGCGCGAGGGCACGCTGCGCTATAACGGCGTGGTGTTCAACGAGATGAAGGGCGCGCTGTCCGACCCCATGAGCGTGCTGGACGACGCCGTCAACGCCGCGCTCTATCCCGACACCGCCTATGCGCACGAGAGTGGCGGCGACCCGTGCGCGATTCCCGCGCTCACCTACGAGCAGTTCCTGGACACGCACGCGCGCCACTACAATCCTTCCAACTCTTATATAACGCTCTACGGCGACCTAGATGTGGACCGCGCGCTGGCCTTTTTGGACGAGCGTTATCTGTCGCAGCCGAGTGCCGCGAGCCGCCGCATGGACGCTGCCGTCGCCGCCGGCGAGAACCCGTCCACGCTGGCGCCCAATCCGCTGGGCGTGCAGGCACCCGTGACCTGCGAGTACAAGCGCGTCGAGATGGCTACCACGCCCGAGAACGCCCTGGTGGGCCTGGGCCTTGTGCTGGGCAGCGCGCTCGACCGCAAACGCACGATCGCGGCAGATATCCTGTTTGAGGCACTGCTGGGCTCCAACGAAGCGCCGGTTAAGAAGGCCATTCTGGCCGCCGGCCTGGGCGGCAACGTGGTGAGCTACACCGCGGCCGAGAGCCTGCAGCCCTACGAGCTCATCATGCTGCAAAACGCACAGCCCGGCGTGGCGCGCGAGCTGCGCCGCGTGTTCCAGGACGCCTGCCGCGACCTATGCGAGCATGGCGTTCCGCGCGAGCGCCTGGAAGCCATCATCAGCAGCAACGAATACGACCTGCGTCAGCGCGACTACGGCATCGCCGACGGCGTGGCCATTGCGTGCGACGCGCTGAGCACGTGGCTCTACGATGACGACGCCGCGACGCTGGCGCTCAAGTACGGCCCGGTGTACGAGGAGCTGCGCAGCGAGCTGGACGGCAGCTATTTTGAGGACCTGCTGCGCGAGCTGGTGCTGGAAAACGACCACATGGCACTGGTCGAGCTGGTGCCGGTGGACGCCGCCGAGGGTTCGGAGGGTGCCGAAGCCGCCGAGCTGGCAGCCAAGCGCGATGCCATGACCGATGCCGAGCTGGCCGACGTGGTCGAGCGCACGGCCGCGCTGCGTGCCGCGCAGGAGGCAGAAGACACGCCCGAGGCCAAGGCCACGCTGCCGCGCCTGCGCGTGTCCGACATTGGCGAGGCGCGCCCCGAGCCGCCGCTGGTCGTAGACACGACCACGCCCATCCCCTGCCTGCGCCACGACATCCCCACCAACCGTCTGGCCTACGCCATGCAGTATTTCGACCTGAGCTGCGTCGCGTTTGAGGACCTGCCCTATGTGACACTGCTCTGCCGCCTGCTTAAGCAGCTGCCCACGCGCGAGCACTCGGCCGAGGAACTCGACAACTTGCTCGCTGGCAAGCTCGGCTTTTTGAGCTTTACGACCGAAGTCATGACGCAGCCCGACGTGGACGGCGTGCGCCCCTACCTGCTGGTGAGCGCCGGCGCCCTGTCCGAGAAGATCGATGCGCTGGCGAGTCTGCCGCGCGAGGTATGGTCGAGCACGCTTTTGGCAAACGCCGACGCCGACCGCGTGCGCGACGTGCTCACGCAGATTCGCATTGGGCTTGAGCAAGGCTTTATCAACAACGGCCACTCGGCGGCGCTCGGTCGCGCGATGAGCTACAGCTCGCCTTCGGCCGTGGTGCGCGAGCAGCTTTCGGGCGTGGATTTCTATCTGTTCCTGCGCGATTTGCTCGATCACTTTGACGAGCGACTGGACGACCTGCGCACCAAGCTTGCCGCGCTGGCAGACCGCATCTTTGTGGCCGATGGCTGCATGGCGAGCTTTACCGGCAGCGATGAGGACTTTGACGCGTACTGGGATGCCGCGGGCGACCTGGGGCTTGGCGCGGGCGACGGTGCTGGCAGCGGCACGCTCGTGGTGCCGGCGCCGCGCGACCGTCACGAGGCTTTCGTCATCCCCAGCGACATCTGCTTTGCGGCGCGCGCGTGCGATCCGCGCCGTCTGGGCATCGGCGTGACGGGCGCTTGGGCGGTTGCTGCCAACGCGCTCTCCTACGACTACCTGTGGAACGAGATCCGCGTGAAGGGCGGTGCGTACGGCTGTGGATTCCGCGCAGCCGGCGAGCGCCAGACGGCGTTCTACACCTACCGCGACCCGGCGGTCGATCCTTCGATTGAGCGCATGGAACGCGCGGGCGCATGGCTTGGCAGCTTTGAGCCCGACGAGGCCGCCTTTGAGGGCTTTATCGTGAGCTGCGTGAGCGGCATGGACGCGCC
>CAVEET010000097.1:0-6302 GCA_963614835.1 Bulleidia sp.
AGCGCCATACGAGAATCCGCCCTTCATCAAACAACGATTGGTGCAAAGTAACCTGGCCCCTTTGCACCAACTTGGTGCGAAGGGGCCAGGTTAGTTTGCACCATAGCAAAAAGGGGCAAAGTCATCTGTTAGCTTTGCCCCTTCCTTAGCTTGATTTACTCATCCATGAGATAGTAGTGGCCCAGCGCGTCGGCACCCAGGATGGCGTTTGCGACCATCTCGGGCGTCACCTCAAAGGGCATGTTGCACATGGTGTCATCGGGTGCGCAGGCGGCCTCGGCAACAATCATGGCCTGCTCGCGCGTAAGCTCGGCAACGCCAAGTTCCTTCATCGTGACCGGCAGGCCAAGCTCAATGCAGAAGCCCAAGACTTCCTCGAGCTTCTCGGTCGGGGCATCCTCGAGTACCAGCTGGACGATAGTGCCGAAGGCGACCTTCTCGCCGTGATACATGCCGTGGCACTCGGGCAGCATCGTCAGACCATTGTGGATGGCATGAGCAGCGGCAAGGCCCGAGCTCTCAAAGCCAATGCCCGAAAGCAGCGTATTGGCCTCGATGATGTGCTCGACGGCAGGCGTGAGCGCGCCCTTCTCCAGCGCGACCTTGGCCTTGACGCCATCGGCCATAAGCGTCTCGTAGCAGAGCTTGGCGAGCGCCAGACCGGCCATTCCGCCCTTGCCGCCGGCGCAGGTGCCGCCGTCGGCATCGTGCGTCGCCTGAGCCTCGAAATAGGTTGCGAGCGCATCGCCCATACCGGAAACCGTCAGGCGCACCGGGCTCGCCGCGATAACCGTCGTATCCATCAGGACGATATTGGGGTTTGCCTTAAGGAAGAGGTACTTATCAAACTGGCCGTCATCGGTGTAAAGCACCGAAAGTGCCGAGCACGGTGCATCGGTCGAGGCAATGGTGGGGCAAATGATAACCGGGGACTCCAGGTAATAGGCGACGGCCTTCGCGGTGTCGAGGATCTTGCCGCCACCGACGCCGACGATGATGTCGCAACCGTTGTCGCGAGCGAGCGCAACCAGGCGATCGACCTCGCCCTTGGAGCACTCGCCGTTAAAGTCCTCAAACAGCAGCTCGGCCTTGGCCTCGGCAAAGCCGCCCTCGATCTTGGCACCGACGCGCTTCTTGCCCGAAGGCGTCACGATGACGAGGGCCTTAGCGCCGAGCGGCTCGACATAGGAGCCGAGCTTGGCCAGCTCGTCCGGACCCTGGATGTACTTGCTGGGGCTATTGAAAATTGCAGCCATAACTATCCCATTCTCTAAAAAAGAAAGGGGCTCCGTACGGATACGTGCGGAGCCCCTCGTTACGATAACAAGAGTCGATTAGAAATCGATGTCGGTGTCGTAGTAGCAGGCCTTGAGGATCTTCTCGAAGTCGGCAGCCTTGGTCTCACGCGGGTTCTCGGGCGTGCAGGCGTCCTGCTCGGCGTTCGCGGCGATCTCGGGCAGCTTGGCGAGGAACTCCTCCTCGGAAACCATCTGCGGGTTCTCGGCGTCGACCTTCACGCCACCATTCGCGTAATCCTTGATGGACTGCGGAATGTTGAGCTGGTCGTTGAGGTCGCGGATCTTCTGGACGAGCGCAGCGATGAGCTCCTCGTTGGTCTCGCCGGGAAGGTGCAGGATCTCCTTGGCCACGTAAGCGTAACGCTCGGCAGCACGGGGATCCTTGGAGTTCCACTGGATGACCTTGCCCAGGTACATGGCGTTAGCGGCACCGTGGATGATGTGGCCGTTCTCGAAGGCAGCACCGGTCTTGTGAGCCATGGAGTGAACGATGCCGAGCAGGCCCGAGGAGAAGGCGATACCGGCGATGCACTGAGCCTCGTGCATGTGCTGACGGGCCTCATGGTCGCCAGCATAGGACTTGGGCAGCCACTCGACGATCTCGCGGATGCCGTGCAGGGCGTTGGCGTCGGTGAACATAGAGGCGCAGGTGGAAACGTAGGCCTCCATGCAGTGGGTCAGAGCATCCATGCCGGTGTGAGCGCACAGCTTGGCGGGCATGGTGTAGGTGAGCTCGGGGTCGACGATGGCGACATCAGGGGTGATGTTGAAGTCGGCCAGCGGGTACTTGATGCCCTTGGCGTAGTCGGTAATGACGGAGAACGCGGTGACCTCGGTAGCGGTGCCGGAGGTAGAGGAGATGGCGCAGAAATGAGCCTTCTGACGCAGCTCAGGGAAGCTGAACGGCTGGATGATGTTATCGAAGGACTCCTCGGGATACTCGTAGAAGACCCACATGGCCTTAGCGGCATCGATGGGCGAGCCGCCGCCGATGGCGATAATCCAGTCGGGCTCGAACTCGCGCATGGCCTCGGCGCCCTTCATGACCGTCTCGATGGACGGGTCGGACTCGACGCCCTCGAACAGCTTGACCTCGAAGCCGCCCTCTTTGAGGTCGGCCTCAACGTCCTGCAGGAACCCGCCGCGGCGCATAGAGCTGCCGCCAGAAACGATGATGGCCTTCTTGCCCTTGAGGTTCTTCACCTCGTGGCGAGCGCCCTCACCAAAGTACAGATCGCGAGGATTGGTAAAACGTCCCATACTGTGCCTCCTAAACAAGCCCCTCTTAGACTTGCGTATATAACGGAGCACCCAATTGGCTCCGTTAGGACCGGTTTGCGCGTTGCCGGCGATGACAATGCGCGATGTCTAAACGTCTCAACGCTCAGACAAACACTATTTTACCGTTCTGGTTGGTCAGTTATTCACCTAAAGCCAACAATGATGAAACGTTTTTTCTATCCCTGAAGACCCTTGTGCGGCATCCATACTCCCAAGCTGGGCAAACGTTTTATCAAGGTTGACCACATATCCCGGGCAGGACTGTGCCCCTCCAAAATGCGCCCCGTTCGCCGCCAAAAATCGACCGTTTGCGGCACAGTGATACCACTCAGTCGTCCAAGGTGCCGACATTTGTGCGACATCCGTCTTCGTGGTGCAAAGGTGCATGTCCAAGTGCGGCACCCCCGGTGTGCCACATGCGGGTAAACTAGAACCTTATATAGAGATATTTGAACCCTAACCGCAGCAAAGGAGGCCCCATGGCATTCGATCCCATTCAAGAGGATTGCCATCGCCTCGTTCTTGAGGCCTTGCGCCGCGACAATATCCCGCTCACCGACGCTGCCGCCGTAGAGCGTCTGATGGAACAATTCACCCGCAACCCCGCACCGCTCATCGTGCACGACCGCGACCGCGCCGGGCACCTCATTGCCAAGGTGGTCGAGGCTGTCGACTACCGCATTCCCTTTATCCCCGACGATGCCCAGGCCGAGCAGGAAGAGGCCGCTGCCGAGAACATGCTTCGCGAGGCCGCCGCACTCGATCCGGCCAACTGGGACGCCCAGCGCATGCTGACGGCACTCACCGCCGAATCCAACGAGGAATACGTACAGTACCTGGTGTCCAAGTGCGATGAGGTCGAGCACGACCTGGCGCTCAAGATCGCCTCGGCGCAAGACCCCTACGAGCGTGAGGCCGCAGGCGACCTGACCCGCCGTCCCTACCTGCGCTGGCTTGCCGCCCTTGCGTCGCGCGCCCTCATTAGCGGCCGCTACCGCATGTCGCTCGAAGCCGCAAACCGCAGCTTGGACTTTGCGCCCAACGACCCCGCTGGTGTCCGCCACACCGCGATGCTCGCCATGGCAAAGCTCGAATACCCCGCCGAGGAGCTCAAGCGCTTTCGCTCTGCCCACTCCGTGCCGTACCTCGCGAATACCCCGCTGCGCCGCCGCCCCAAAGATGCGGAGCGCGACTTGGACCCGTGGACGCTCATCGCACTGATGAGCGCAGCCTGGCGCGAGCTGGACTACGAGGGCGCCGAGCACTACCTGCGTATCCTTGCACGCTCGTGTCCGCACGCGGCCGAGGCGCTCTACTTCCAAACCGAGCTTCCCGATGGCGTCTATGCCCGCGTCAACGTGGGTGCGGGCTCCACCGACGAGCTTGTCCTTGCGCTGTCCGAGGCGACGCCGGTACTGCAGGAGGGCCTGGGCGCCCCCGACAACGCCAGCTTTGCCGCCTGGGTCGCCACCAACGATATCGTGCGTTCCCAAATCGATGAGCGCATACTGCGGGCGGCCGAGCAGGGTTTGCCGTTTAAGGGAGGAGACCTCTAATGGATCCGAGCGTCTACATCCCCGCCTACCTGGAGCGCGCCTACGTTGCGTCGCACCCCGAGCTCACCGATGCAGCACGCGAGCTTGTCCATAACGACATTAGCGCGAATCCCCAAAAGTATGCGCAGTCCGAGCATGCCCAGGCGCTGCTGTCCTATGCCGGCGTTCATCGTCACCTGCTCGACGAGCTCCATCGCATCGAGGACATGGGCAGCGATGAGGAGTTTGAGCAGACGCGCAACCGCCTGTTCGACGATATGCGCGATGAGCTGCTCAAGATCGTCCGCATCGATGCGTATGTCCTCGATGCCCAGCTGCTCGCCATCATCCTGGCCGACACGCCCGTTGACGCCTGCCTGGGCGACCTAATGAAGCTCGAGGCGACCACGGCCGATTACCTGCAGCAAAGCGTGCCCGGGTTCGATATGGAGGCCCCACACTACTGGGCCAATAATGTTTTGGCCGACGGTGTCACCGCAGCAGACCTTACCGTGAGCGAGCCGGCTCTTATCGGGTGGCTTCACACACTCGAGGCCATCTCGCAGCTGTGCATGGCGAGCGCCCGCTACCGCGCTGCTGCCAACTACGCCCGCCGCGTCCTTAAGGCAGAAGGCTATCCCACCCGAGCTGCCGGCACCGTGTTGCTCGCCCTCGCTCGCCTGGAAGACCAGGACGGCTTTTTCGCCCTAGCGCACCAGCTCGAGGAACAGGTGGGAGCCGATGCACTCGAGAACTCTCCTTGGTACCTGCTCGCCCGCACAATCCTATTGTTCAAAACAAACAAGATGCGTCCGGCGGTGCGTGCGCTGCGTGAGTTCGCTAACCGCTGCGAGGGCGGTGCGTTCTTCTTACTGAACCCCATGTACCAGACACCGTACCTTCCCTGCCGGCCCGAGCCACACGATCCCTGGGATCTTTCGCACCAGGCCGTTTGGGAAGCGGACGGTATTATCTCGGACACTCCCGACTTTGCCCCCTGGGCCAATGCCTGCGAAGACGTGTCGCAGCTTGCCCAGGAATTTGCGCGCCGCTACGGTTTTTAGTGACGCACTCGACCCGACCATGTCGTTTACGTTAGGAACGGTTTCATGAACCTCCGCTCATCTCTTGCCTGCACCTCGAGCGATATCGCTCGCTGGGGACTGCGCTCCGTCCTCAAGCGCCAGGGCGGCGTACTCCCCGGCCGCATCGCCATGAAGATCGACCCCGAGTTGCTGAGCGACCTTGCCGGCCTTGTCGACCGCAGCGTGGTGATCACCGGCACCAACGGCAAGACCACCACCTCCAACCTCATCGCCGACGCTGTTGCCGCCAGCGGTGCCACCGTGGTATGCAACCGCGCCGGCAACAACATGGAGCCGGGCGTGGTGGGTGCACTGCTCGAGGCGCGCAGCGGCCTCAAGCGAGCCGGCGGCAAGCGCGTGGGCGTTTTTGAATGCGATGAGCTCTACACCGTGCGCGTCCTGCCCAAGCTCAAGCCGACGTACTTCGTGCTGCTCAACCTGTTCCGCGACCAGCTGGACCGCTACGGCGAGATTGACCACACCCAGGACGTCATCGCCCACGCGCTGGAGCTTTCGCCGGCAACGACGCTCATCTACAACGCCGACGACCCGCTGTGTGCCGCAATCGCCGCGCGCGTTCCCAACGCGAGCATCGCCTTTGGCATCGACGGCGCCACCAACACCGAGTCCGACCGTATTAGCGACTCACGTTTTTGCTCACAGTGCAACGCACCGCTGGAGTATGACTACGTGCAATACGGCCAGCTCGGCGCCTACCATTGCCCCTCGTGCGGCTGGGCCCGTCCCGCGCTGGTCCGTCGCGTGACGGGCGTGGAGCTCGGCTGCAACGGCTATGGTTTTGACCTGGTGTTTGGATCTGATTCCAGCGCGCCAGCCGCACACATCGCCACGCGCTACAACGGCCTGTACATGGTCTATAACGTTGCCGCCGCCTTCTTTGCCGCACGCGAGTTGGGCGTGGACACGGCGTTTCTACAGCCTGCGCTCGATGCCTACGTCCCCGCCGGCGGACGCATGGGCCGCTGGGATATCGCCGGCCGCACCGTCGAGACCAACCTGGCTAAGAATCCCGTAGGCTTTGATCGACAAATCCAGTCCATCAAGACGGCAGGCGGCAGACTCTGCGCTTTCTTCCTCAACGA
>CAVEET010000098.1:0-4647 GCA_963614835.1 Bulleidia sp.
CCGATAAACATAGGGCCATCCTTCCTTTACGTTATAGCTAGCTATATTATACCTTTCTATAATATAGCTAGCTATAACATAATTCGACAAGCGGCGCACGAAAAGGGCGATACACCGCCGCACGTGGACCGTTCTGGAAAATGTATCCCGTTCTGGAGCCTGGTTCCGGGATACAGCTTCCGGTTGAGGACCGATCCGGAAAGCACGACCCGTTCTGAGGCTTGAATCCGGGACACAGTTTCCGCTCCAAACAAAAGGCCTCGGCTCGCGATGGAGCCGGGGCCAAAGGCGCAACATATGCAGTTGATGTTGAGCGCGAACAGCTCGTCAGCAATGACCGTCCGCGCCCTACCCTACCCGCGGTTGCGGGCGCGGCTGTAGGGCGTATCCACCATGGGCAGATCGGGACGCAGCTTGCCGTCAAACGCGCGGTAAGCGTTCTGCACGGCGGGCGCCGTGGGAATCGTTGCGATCTCGCCGATGCCCTTGCCGCCATATGCCACAGGCAGCAGCTCGTCCTTCTCCACGTAAATGGCGTGGATATCCGGAATCTCGGGCGCGCGGAACAGCCCGAGCGTGCCGTACCTGGCCTGGGGCACGCAGTCCTTGAGCGGCCAGTCCTCGGTAAGCGCATAGCCCATACCCATGAGCACGCCGCCTTCGATCTGACCCTGGATGGAGATGGGGTTGACCACCTTGCCGGAATCGTGCGCGGCATAGACCTCGCTCACGCGGCCGTCGTCGTCCAAAATGACCACATGCGTGGCAAAGCCGTAGCAGATGTGGCTCTTGGGATTGGGAACGTCGGCGCCCAGCTTGTCGGTCGGCTCCAGGTACACGTAGCCAAACTCGCATCCCTCGAGCGCCTTGATGGCGGCCGCGGGATCCTGAGGATGCATACCCTGGCCGGCGACGAGCTCCTGCGTGTGCAGCTGATAGGCGCGACCGTCGTCGTACTCGATCTTGACGCCGTCGCCATGCGCACTCACGGGAGCGGCGGGCGCAGACTTGCCGGCCTCGATATCAAGCATGGCATCGCGCAGCAGGAAGGCGGCACCGCGCACGGCCTCGCCGGTCACGACCGTCTGACGCGAGCCAGACGTGGTGCCGGAGTCGGGAGCGTTCTCGGTGGAGCACTCGCCATTGGCAATGCAGCTCAGCGGCAGACCGCAGGCCTCGGCAACGTCCTGCAAAAAGACCGTGTTGCAGCCCTGGCCGATGTCGGACGTAGCGGCATAGACCACGGCGCGGCCATCCTCGACGCGAATCTTGCAGCGACCGGCATCGGGCAGGCCCACGCCCACACCAGCGTTCTTCATGGCGCAAGCGATACCGGCGTGTCCGGGATGCGCGTAGTAGGCATCCTTGACCTCGAGCAGCGTCTCCTTAAGCGCCGTGGAGCAGTCGGCAATCTGGCCGTTGGGCAGAACCTCACCCGGCTCGATGGCGTTTCTGTAACGAATCTCCCACGGATCCAGGCCGACCTTCTCGGCCAGCAGGTCGATTAGGCTCTCGAGCGCAAACTCGGACTGGCAAACGCCAAAGCCGCGGTACGCGCCGGCGGGCGGGTTGTTGGTGTAGTAGCCAAAACCGCGAATGTCGGTGTTCTGGTACTTGTAGGGGCCGACGGCATGCGTGCAGGCGCGCTCGAGCACCGGGCCGCACAGCGACGCGTAGGCGCCGGTATCAAAATTGATCTCGCAATCCAGACCGGTAAAGTTGCCCTCGGCGTCGCAACCCAGTGTAAAGGTACCGTCCATGGCGTGGCGCTTGGGATGGAAAGCAAGCGACTCGGCACGCGTGAGCTTGCACTTCACAGGACGCTGGAACTTATATGCGGCGAGCGCGGCCAGGTGCTGGATTGAAACGTCCTCCTTACCGCCAAAGCCGCCGCCCACGAGCATGGTCTCGACGACCACGCGCTCGGGCTCGTTGTCCCAGCCAAACATGTGGGCACACTCTTTGCGCGTGTCGTAGGCACCCTGGTCGGTCGACTGCACCTTGACGCCGTTCTTGTACGGGAAGGCAACGGCACACTCGGGCTCCAAGAAGGCATGCTCGGTAAAGGGCGTGGTAAAGCGCTGCGTCACGGTGAACGCGCTCTCGGCCAGCGCCTTGGCGGCGTCGCCGCGCGTCACATGACGGCTCTGGCACACGTTGTCCTTGAGCTCCACTGTGTTGCCAAAGGCAAAGAAGCTGTCATGCAGGCGCGGGGCGTCGGCGGCCCTGGCCTCGACAATGTTGCGCACGGGCTCCAGCGGCTCGTAGTCAATCTTTACGAGCTTCTTGGCCTTCTCGAGCGTCGCCTCGTCCTCGGCGACCACCAGCACGATGGCATCGCCCACGCAGCGGGTGATATCGCCCTGAGCGATCATGACGTCCCAGTCCTGGATAAGGTGGCCGACCTGGTTGACCGGCACGTCCTCGGCGCGCAGGATGCCCACCACACCGGGCAGGGCCTCGGCCTTGGAGGTGTCGATGGAGAGCACGCGGGCGCGCGGATACTTGGAGCGCACGGCGCTGGCATAGGTCAGGCCCGGCTGATCGAGCTCGTCGATGTCGTCGGGATACTTGCCCTCGCCGAGCACCTTCTTGCGCACGTCAATACGGAAGGCGCGCTTGCCCACGCCGTAGTCATCGCCGCGCTCCAGGTCCTCGTCGATCTGCTTTTCGCCGCGGAGCACCGCAGCGGCCAGCGAGATGCCCTCGATAATCTTTTTGTAGCCGGTGCAGCGACAGACGTTACCGCGAATGGCGTACTTGATCTGCTCCTCGGTGGGCTCGGGGTCCTCGGCGATGAGCGCCGCACCCGCCATGACCATGCCGGGAATGCAAAAACCGCACTGCACGGCGCCCACGGCGCCAAAGGCGTACACAAAGGCCTCGCGCACGTCCTCGGGCAGGCCCTCAACGGTCACGATGTTGCGGCCGGCGGCAAGAGCGGTGGTCAGCACGCAGGCCTTGACGGCCGCACCGTCCACGTGGATGGTGCAGGTACCGCATGCGCCCTCGGAGCAGCCGTCCTTGGCGGAATGGATATGCAGGTCGTCGCGCAGGTAGCGCAGCAGCGGTTTGTTTTGGGTCGTCGTGCGCTCAACGCCGTTAACGGTAAAAGTGAATTCCTGTGCCATGGTGATTCCCTTCTACACGCCGGCGGCGATGCCGGTGCGGTCGTGGATGGCGCCATGCGGGCAGACGACGGCGCACATGCCGCACGACAGGCAGTCCACGCCGTCGATATGGGCGCAGTTGTCCTCGATGCGGATAGCGCCGGCAGGGCACTTTTTGGCGCACATACCGCAACCGATGCAGCTCGTGTCGCAGATCTTGCGCGCAATGGCGCCCTTATCGGTGTTGTTGCAGCGCACCAGAATGTTCTGGTAGCCGGGAACGAAGGCAATCACGCGCTGCGGGCACGCCATGCCGCACAGGCCACAGCCCGTGCACTTTGAGCGATCCACGCGGGCGATGCCATCGACCAGCGCAATGGCACCGTGGGGGCAGGCCGTGACGCAGGCGCCACAGCCAATGCAGCCTTCGCTGCAGCGGGCGTCGCCGCCTGCGGAGGCGCAACCACTTCCGCAGGCAACGTAGGCCACGTTATGTTGAATGGATTTGGCCATAAGAGACTCGCCTATTTCTTAAGAAGGTACGAACAGTTGTCGCGCACGGCCCTGATGGTCAGGCGGACGGCCTCGGGAAGACCGGTGTTGACGGCATCGACCGAGACGGTGCGGACCGTGCCGGCGACGCGGACCTTAAAGTGGTCCTCGTCCACAGCCAGGAAGCCCTCATTCTCGGAGTTCTCCATGTCCTCCTCGCTCCAGAACAGGGTGAGCTTGTCCTTGTAGGGACGGCCCTCCTGGTAGGGGCAGAACACGGCGCAGTTGCCGCACTCGTTGCACATACCGTCGACGTGGACGACCTGATGCTTGGCCAAGCCCGGTACCTTAATTGCCACGTTGGCGCGGTTGGGGCACACGTCGCAGCAGACCTCGCACACCGAGCCGCAGCCCAGGCAGCGGGTCTTGGTGCAGTTGCGCTTGTCGCGGCACAGCGACCCCTTGCGCTCGTAGCAGGTGTCCTCGCGGCCGGCCTGCTCGTTGCAGTCGGCGTACTTGTTAAAGTCCACACCGGCGATGGCGCGGGCGACCTCGGCGGCATCGGCGATAGCCTCGACCACGGTGGCAGGACCGCGACGGCAGTCGCCGGCAGCCCAAACGCCCTCGACGCCGGTGGAGGTGGCGGCAAGACGGCCGCGACGGTCGTGCTCGACGCCCGCGGCATCGTACAGGCTGGCATCGATGCCCTCGCCCACGGCGCAGATCACCGTGGTGGCGGAAAGCTCGACGGTCTCGCCCGTGGCGACGGGGCTGCGACGGCCGCTTGCATCCGGCTCGCCAAGTTCCATAACGTCGCAGGTCAGCACGGCGCCGTTAAGCGCCTTGGGGGCCAGCAGCTCGCAGAACTCAACACCGTCGGCAAGAGCAAGATCAAGCTCTTCCTCGTCAGCGGGCATCTGCTTCTTGGTGCGGCGGTAGACCAGGCGCACATTCTTCACACCAGCCAGGCGCTTGGCCACGCGGGCCGCGTCCATGGCGGTGTTGCCGGCGCCAATGACCACGACGTCCTCGCCCAGCTCGAGTT
>CAVEET010000099.1:0-25811 GCA_963614835.1 Bulleidia sp.
TACGAGAGCGACGTTCTCAGCAACTCGTTGAAGAGCTTCGGGTTGCCCTTGCCGCGGCTCGCCTTCATGCACTGGCCAACCAAAAAGCCGATGACCTTCTGGTTGCCGTCACGATACTGCTGCGCCTGATCGGCACAGTTTGCCAGCACCTCGTCCACGATCGGCTGCAGCGCGCCGGCATCGCTCACCTGACGCATGCCGCGCTCGTCGACAATCTTGTTGGGATCGTCACCGGTCTGGGCCATGGCCTCAAAGACCTCGTGCGCCTGGTTGGAGCTGATGGCATCGGTCGCCAGCAGCTTAGCCAGCGCTGCCACCTGAGCCGGCGCGATGCCGGACTCGGCGAGCGACACGCCTGCGCCCTTAAGGTAGGCGATCATCTCGTTCACCAGCAGGTTTGCGACCGTCTGGGCCTCCTTGCCAGCCATACCGGCAGCGGCGGCCTCAAAGAACTCGGCAAAATCCGGGTCGCCGGCGATCTGCTCGGCGTCGGCCGCCTTAATGCCAAAGTCAGCCTCAAAACGGGCGCGCTTGGCATCGGGCAGCTCGGGAATCTCGCCACGGCAGCGGTCGATGAACTCGTCGTCCAGATCGAACGGCGCCAGGTCGGGATCGGGGAACAGACGATAGTCGTCGGCCGTCTCCTTCACACGCATGACCACGGTGCGCTTGCGGCTGGGCTCCCAGTGGCGGGTCTCCTGATAGATGATGCCGCCCTCCTCGAGCACCTCGGCCTGGCGGCAAATCTCGTAGGCAAGGCCGTCGTGCAGGCTCTTAAACGAGTTGAGGTTCTTGAGCTCGGTCTTGGTGCCCAGCTTGGTCTCGCCGCGGCGGCGCAGCGACACGTTGCCGTCGCAGCGCATGGAGCCCTTCTCCATGGAGCAGTCCGAAATACCCAGCGTCACAAAAATGCGACGGAGCTTTTCCATAAACAGGCGAGCCTCCTCGGGCGTGCGCAGGTCGGGCTCGGTAACGAGCTCGATGAGCGGCGTGCCGCAGCGGTTGTAGTCGACGAGCGATTCGGCAGCGGCGGTAATGCGGCCCTCGGCGCCGCCCACGTGGACCATCTTGGCGGCGTCCTCCTCCATATGGATGCGCAGGATGCGGATGGGCACCGTGTAGGAACCGTCCTCGCGACGCTCGGGCATCTGCAGGTTGGACGCGTCATAGCTGGCCAGGTGGCCGGCACGCTGATTGCCCTCGCGCATGGTCGACGTCATGGAAGTGGACAGACCCTCGGCATTGGCCGAAGCGCTCGCCAGGCTCTGGGCCTCGGCCTCACCAAACGCGCAGTCGGGGCGCTCGGCGGCACCGCGACCGGTCACGTCCAGGTCCAGGTGACCGTACATGGCAAAAGCGACCGGACCCTGCGTAGTCTGGAAGTTCTTGGCCATGTCAGGATAGAAGTAGTGCTTGCGGTAGAACATCGAGTGGCGCTGGATCTCGCAGTTGGTGGCGAGGCCGGCCTTGACGATGCTCTCGATGGCGCGCTTGTTGGGCACCGGCAGGGCGCCGGGCAGGCCCAGGCATACCGGGCACACGTTGGCGTTGGGCTCGTCATCGTGGCTGAGCTTGCAGTTGCAGAACATCTTGGTATCGAGTGCGGTGAGCTCGGTATGGATCTCCAGGCCGATCACGGCCTCCCAATCCTGCAGGACCTCGGAAAGCTCCTTCATTACAGCTCGCCTCCCTTCCCGGCAAAATCGGGCGCGACGGAAAGCGCGGGCGCACCCGTGGCGACATCGGCAAAGCCGCGCTCCAGGGCGCGGGCAAACGTGAGCAGCTGACGATCCTTAAACGCCGGTCCCACCAGCTGGGCAGAAACGGGCAGCTGAGTATCCTCGCCCAGGCCCAGCGGCACCGAGATGCCACCGTTGCCGCAAATGTTGAGCGAGATGGTGTACAGGTCGGAGAGGTACATCTGCGTGGGGTCGCTGATCTCGCCAAACTTAAAGGCCGTACGCGGCGAGGCAGGCATGAGGATGGTGTCCACCTTGGCATACGCGGCGTCGTAGTCCTGCGTGATGAGCGTGCGGGCCTTTTGCGCGGCGTAGTAGTACTTGTCGTACACGCCCGAGCTCAGCAGGTAGGCGCCGAGCATCTGACGGCGCTTGGCCTCGGCGCCAAAGCCGTGGGCGCGCGAAAGCGAGCTCTGGTCGGACAGGTTGGCGCAGCCCTCCTCCTGATAGCCGTAGCGAATGCCGTCGAAACGAGCCAGGTTGGAGAACGCCTCGGCCGGGCCGATGACGTAGTAGGCGGCGATGGCGGCGTCCAGGTGCGGCAGGTCGACCTCGACCAGCTCGGCGCCCTGGTTCTGCAGCTCCTGGGCGGCGCGCTGAACAGCGGCCTTGACCTCGGGCGTCAGGCCTTCGGCCTCCATAAACGCGGGGATGATGCCCACGCGCTTGCCCTCGATACTGTCGTTGAGGTGCTCGGTAAAGTCGACGGCGCAATCCTGGCTGGTGCAGTCGTACGGATCGTGGCCCGCGCCGGTAAGCGCGTTCATGGCCAGCGCGACATCCTCGACCGTGCGGCCAAAGGGGCCCACCTGGTCGAGCGACGAGCCAAAAGCAACCACGCCGTAACGGCTCACGGCGCCATACGTGGGCTTAAAGCCCACCACGCCGCACAGCGACGCCGGCTGGCGAATGGAGCCGCCGGTGTCCGAGCCCAGCGAGAGCGCGACCTCGCCCGCGGCGACGGCGGCAGCGGAGCCGCCCGAGGAGCCGCCGGGCACGCGCTCGGTATCCCAAGGGTTGTTGGTGCGGTGGAAGGCCGAGCTCTCGGTGGAGCTGCCAAAGGCAAACTCGTCCATGTTGGCCTTGCCCATGGGCAGGCAGCCGGCATCGAGCATGCGCTGGACGCAGGTGGCGGTGTAGACGCTCTGGTAGTCCCCGAGCATGCGGGAAGCGCAGGTGGTGTGCGTGCCCACAAGGTTCATGTTGTCCTTAATGGCCAGCGGCACGCCCGCGAGCGGGGGCAGCGGCTTGCCTGCGGCACGGTCGGCATCCACGCGCGCGGCGGCCTCGAGCGCAAGCTCGGGCACCACCTGCAGGAATGCCTGGACCCCGCCCTCGCGTGCCTCGATGGCGGCAAGGGAAGCCTGGGCCACCTCGGTAGCGGTAAATTCGCCGGCGGTAACGCCCGCGGCGATCTGGGCGGCGGTAAGGGAATCGAAGCTCTGCGCCATTACTCGCTCTCCCCCTCTCCCAAAATGGACGGCACGCGGAAGTAGCGCTCGCGCGCGCTGCCGGCGTTTTCAAGCGCAACGTCGAGCGGCAGATCGCGCTCGGGCTCGCGCAGGTCATCGCCCATCACGTTGGACAGGCTTCCGATGGGATGGAACGTGGGCTCCACGTCGGGCAAGTCATATTGCAGGACGGGCTCGAGCATCTGGACGGCGTCGTTCATGTAGGACGTCATCTGGGTGAGCTCGTCATCGGTCAGTGCGATCTTTGCGTACTCGGCGATGCCGCGCACGTCTTTCTCGCTGAGTGCCATAGGCGCTCCCTTCCGCATAACAGATAAACCGCTCTAGTATACAAGCCAACGCCGCTTGGAGCAGGTGCTTTACCTAAATGCAGCGAAAACGTAACGAGGGCGGCGGTTGGCAGGCTGCGGGCTGGCGGTTCTGCAGCGAAACCGCACCGTCCATAGCGAAAACCGTCTCGCCCACAACGAAGACCGTCTCGCTCACAACGAGAACCGCGCCGCCCACAACGAAAACCATCACAACATTCGACGCTTTTCGCCAAAATCGAGATTTTCATCGAATGTTGTGATGGTTTGGAAGCCCCGACCACCACAAAGGTGCCTGTCCCCATTGTGGTGGTTCTGAAGAATGACTTATGCCGAGGCCTTGGCCTTGCGGCGCTTGCGGACCGCGTGGATCACGATGTCCAGCAGCAACAGCACAATGGCTACGACCACGATGAGCACGGCAAACTCGCGCTTGCCCCAGTGGCGGCCGGCCAGCGACTTTTGCTTGTCGACGTCCTTCTTGCTGTATTTGGTGCGCACGCAATGCACCAGCAGGCGATGGTCGTTCACGCCATAGGGCGTGCAGGTAACGAGCGTCACCTTGTCGGCACCAGGCTCGATGGTCAGCGACTCCATCTCCTCGGGCAGCACGACCTCGGAGTCCACCATCTTGTAGGCGAGCGTCTTATTCATGGTGTGCAGCAGCACCAGGTCGCCGGGCTCCAGCGAATGGATGTCGTCGAACATGCTCAGGTTGCGCATGCCCGAGTGCGCGGTGAGCACGCAATGCGTCGAGGTGCCGCCCACCGGCAGGCTCGTGCCCTCCAGGTGGCCGACGCCCGCCATAAGGACCTCCTCGCTCGTGCCGTGGTAGATAGGCATGCTCACGTCGATGGAGGGGATCTCGACCCAGCTCATCATGGGGTCGCGGTCAAAGATGAGCTGCTGGGCGTAGGGCTCGATCTGGTCGGTGGGAAGCTCGGTGGCCTCGCCCGCCAGCTGCTCGTTAAAGGAGCGAGCCTGGAGCAAGATGCGTTCGCGCTCCTCGGCAGAGAGCGCGTCCACGGTGCTGGACACCGTGCTGATCTGGTTGAACACGCCCGAGGCCTCGAGCCGGTCCAAGATCCACGGCCAGGTCATAAGGCCCACGCCAATAAGAATGATGACGATGGTGATGAGCCGATCGGCCCAGCGCGGCAGTCGCTTGCGACGGCGCTTGGGCTTTGGTTGAGGTTTGGGCTGAGGGCTTGAGCCGCCGTTGTCCGCGGCGTTATTGCTCTTCATATGTTTGGCGCCCTGCACCATCGCCAGTCACTCCTCTACAGCTCAGGTTGTCTAAACAAATAATAGCCGAATTGCGAGCTTTCGCGCCGGACAACGCAGCTAGGACCGAAACGCCGCCTACGGTTCGAATTCTTGGAGGCCTTCTACAGCGCTTCTTGCCATGGATATTCCTTTCCAAACATGCGATCGACTTCGAGCTGAATTCGCTCATCGTCGATTGCCGCCAAAGATAGCGCAAGCGAAATGTCGTCGACGCGGGAGGAGTCGGCAAACACGGGTGCATAGCGCCACACTTGGATCATCGCCGTTTCGTTATCCGGCAACTCCCCATCTGCGACTTCGAGGTCGCTCAGTTGACGCCATGCACTTCTTAAGACGGCCTTTTGTTCCATGCCCGGCGCAGCGAGCATCGAACGCGCGGCGAGCGCCGTCTCCCCGGCGTCAACAAGACAGTCGATCTGCGGCGTCTTCCTTGCAAAAAAGACCTTCGAGACAGGCGAGGAGAGCTCTGCCATGTGTTCGCTGAGTAGAAGTTCAACGGCAACAGGGAACACGACGACACGTCGCTCGCGACGCTCGCGCCTCGCGAGCCCCCTGTCAACAAGCTCGGTTATGGCCTCACTCGCGCGGCTTGCCGAAATCCCAAGCGCACGACAAAGGTCATAGGGACGATATGGCTCCTGGGCTGCTCCCCAGATTGCGGCAGCCTGTGCGTTGGGTGACATCTTGGACGCGTGATTGCGAAACCGGGCACCGCCCCTCTCCGTGCAAGCTGTTCCCATAAATGGAAGAAAAGCCTGTCTGCCGGGGCAAACAAACGGAATCCCTTGTGCGACCAATGCTTTGCGCTGACGTGCGTCGGCATCAGGAAACGAAACGACAACAGGAGTCTCCGCGCGCAAGGCTAGCTGACTATAGACCCTCTTAGCCTCGGGAAGCCCGACGCCAGTAGGCAAGTTTGCAAGCAAAAACGAAAAACCGTTTGCGTCAACAGCGCGGACCTCAATCGCCCGCAGATGCAGCGGCAAGCGTGCGGATCCAGGCCAAGTTTTGGTCTTGGCGGAGAGGCCTAGTGCTTCTTGTAAGTAGATTAGCGCTTCGTTCATTTCCATCGTTTTCGTTTGATTCCAGTTTAAATTGGAATTATACAATATTTTCGGAATTAACGAGATTCCGTTCGTGCCTGAGCCCATATTTGCGTTTTCAAAATGTCCCGAATCGGCGAGGCGATTCGGGATACAATGTCAATAGGAAACGATGCATCCCGCGTAAGTGTACAAGAGCGCGGGCGGCCTAGTTTTCAGTTTTTGTTAAATGCCCGGGATCCGACCCCCGGGCATTCTTATTTGCGCTTTCGGCGCAAATGCCGTCCACCGTCCGCACCGCGCGTGCGCCTACGGACCTTAAACCGAACTTCATACGAGTCAAGAAACGCGATGACGAACGAGCCCACCGCCGCGAGGGCGGCGAGCGCGTTAAGGAATTTCAGCATATGGTGACCTCCGATCGAGTCGTCGGCCGCCCGCGCACGGGATGCGTCGCAAGGATATTTTACTGCGAGCGTATGCACCCACGCCTGGTAAACGCGATTTTGACAAACATTTGTTCGATAGTTACAAACACGATTCCTCGTCCAGCAGAGCCTGGCCGCATTGTCCGGGTTTGCCCGACGTGTTTGCGTTTTCAAAATGTCCCGAATCGGCGAAGCGATTCGGGATACAATAGCTACAGGAAACGACGCACCCCGCGTAAGTACTTAGGAGCGCGGGCGACCAGTTTCCGACGTTGTTAAATGCCCGGGCCTCTAACCCCGGGCATTCTTATTTGCGCTTGTTACGGCGCAAATGCCTTCTACCGTCCGCACCGCGCGTGCGCCTACGGACCTTAAGCCGAACCTCATACGAGTCAAGAAACGCGATGACGAACGTGCCCACCGCCGCGAGGGCGGCGAGCGCGTTAAGGAATTTCAGCATTTGGGGACCTCCGATCGAGTCGTCGGCCGCCCGCGCACGGAATGCGTCGCAAAGCCATTTTACTGCGAGCACTCGCACTTACAGCTGGTAAACGCAATAATTGCAAACATCTGTTCGATATTCATACGCTTGATACATCGGACGATGGAGGCTGGCTGCGTTATCCCAAAAAAAACGGGGCAAACTCCAGTGTGGAGTCTGCCCCGAAAAGAGAATGGCAAAGCAAGAACGTGGATGGACGAGAAAAGTGTCCGCAAGTCTCATGGCCAACACATCCCACCTGCCAAAGGGATGGGTGAGTGAGCGTTACTCCTGCTCGGACTCCTCAGCCTGCTTACGGCTGCGGATGAGGTGCGCCACGCCGATGCACAGCACCGCGCCACCAGCGATCCAAGTGAAGGTCACGCCGTTAAGACCGGTGAGGGGAAGGTTGGAGCCCTTCTCATCGGTGACGGTGAGGTGCACCATGCCGGTGGTAGATTCTTCCTTCCTCACGAGAGTCAGATTGGCAGCGCTAACAATATTGCAGACGGGCTGCACCGCTTGCGTCTTATTTGCCGGAAGCGTATTTCGGCTGATCGTAAACTTAATGCCCTCGCCGCTATGGGAGTTGTTGTAACCGGGCGCAGCAGTTTTCTCGGTAAGAATGTAAGTGCCTTGATCGAGACCGAAGACGTTAATTTTGCCGTTGGCATCAGTCTTGAGGATGGCTTCCTCCGCCTTGCCCGTCGTGGTACCGTTTGCCTTTATGTACTCGTTGGACCCCTCTTCCTTCAGCAAAAACTCAACGTTCTCCAGACCATCATTCGGTTTGTCGGAGCCGACCTTGGTAACATCGATGCCATAAGTGTAGTCATAAGCAGGATGTTCGACCGTACTGCCGATTCCATTGCCATTCGGGTTGTTGGAGTACTCCAGTTTGACCGTGTTCTCCTGAGGCATGCCGAGGATATCCTCGTACTCTTGCTTGATCGTGCCATCATTCTTATTGCAGATAATATCAGGATCAAGCATGGCCTCATACTCAACAGTCACCCTAGAATCAGCTGACACATCAATCGTTTGGCCATTGGCATCCTTGCAGTTCTTGAGGTCACCGAAGTGAACCGTGAGCACATGATTCTGGTAATCGACCTGGCAGTCATCCCCGACAGACTTGCCGTCGATTTTGACTGTAACATCCAGAGCGCTATTGCCCTCACTGACCTTGTATTTGGGCGTCATGGTCTCGGGCAGTTTATCCGTAAAGGTGTACTCATAATAATCGTATGTATCGATATTGCTCGCAACGGTACCAACGAGCTGATATTTAACGTACTGGCCAATAGAGGAGTCGGCGCCCTTGTTGGGAGAAGTGAGAATATCGCTGCCACTAAGCGTCCACTTATTATCCTCATCGTCGTAGATTGCCTTGTTGACGGTGGGAATACTGGTCTTCTCGGTAACGGACACGGGACTGCCGCCGATAACAGCGAAAATCGGAGAGGTGCCGGTATCCGGCTTTTTAGTCGTATCATCCGATTTGCTGATACTGCTGCTGTCGGTCAGAAAGAGATAGTACCCAGATTCACTGAAAGAAAACGGCTGGTTCGCTGGAAACGATTCTCCCGTAAAATTAATTGGTTTAGTAGGATTAACTTTCTGCTGAACTATCTTGGCGAGCGTATTGAACAAATCATTCTTGCCGACGATGGTCTCATCGTCATAAGAACCGAAATTGTCCTTCAGCCAATTTGCGACATCCTGCGCGCTGGGACTATCCTTGAGCGAGTTGGAGCCATTACCATCAACTTCTTGAATGGCTTCGATGATTTCAGTCTGAGCTGAACCATTAACGGCCCACTCGACATTTGAAACGATCCTGCTCGAACCGTCGTTTCCATCTACAACATCGGCCTTGAAAATCTGGTAGGCCTTGTACGTCACATCGCCATTCTGTGCGTTCTTATTGATCGTGATGCTATTGGTCGTAGCCGCCGGATCCGCAGCAAACGCCATGGTCACCGGGGCCACGACGCCGCCGAAGCTCAGCGCTGCTGTGAGGCCTGCTGTCACTGCCAGGCGTGCGATGTTCTTGCTCATGCTCATCTTCTTTTCCTCCGTTTTCCGTTTGATTCTCATTCGATCGATCATCATCTGTCTGTGTCTTAGCATCTACTTCGCTACGTCTCGCCCCGCTCTCTGTGGGGCTGCCAGCTACTCTTTATGGCTGCCACCTCCCCGCTTGACCAGGAGCGCGACCACGATGAGCGCGGCTCCGGCGACCGCTGCGGCGGCCGCGGCGTACATTGCCATATCGCCAGTCGAGGGCATAAAGCCTCCGGTGGTAATGCTAGGGGGTGTGCCGGTGGGCGTGTTAATGAGCGACGCCTCCAGACTGCCCGTCGACCCGTCCGCGCTGTCGGCGCGCAGGGGCGACTCGGCCGTGATGGTGAGTTTGGGCTTGGCGGCGGCCACCTGGTCGACGTCCAGGCCCTCGGCCTTGACCGTCACGGAGCGCGTGCCCTCAAAGGCGGTGTAGCCCTTGGGCGCCTTGAGCTCGCGGACCTCCAGCTTGCCCGAGTCCACGCCCGAGACGGTCACGCGGCCGTCCTCGCCCGTGGTGACGGTGGCCTTGCCCTCCGCATCCCACGTGCCGTCGTCCGACAGCGTGCGACCGCGGTCGTCGGCGATGCTCAGAACCGCCCCGGCAAGCGGCTTGTCGCCGTCGCTGCCGCGCTTGGTGAGCGCAAGATCCCAGGTGTAGGCGCACGCGTCATCGCTCGGCGTGCGGGTAAAGCCGGCATCGCCGGACTGGTCGGCGAGGGGAGAGCGCGGGTAGCGCAGGTAGACCTCGTTGGGGTTGCCCTTGGTAGCGCCCCTATTGCAGCTGGCCCCCAACGGCGCATCGTAGACAGCAACCACGCGGGCGCCCGCGGTGAAGGCGTCGACCCCGCCGAGCGCGGCGATGAGGTCGCCGGTGCGCACGGTGAAGGTCTTGCCGTCGGCCGCTACCTTGGTGGCGCACTGGGCCGTGATATCGGTCCAGCCCTTCGCGGGCTCGGTGCCGGCGCGCCCGTCCCTGCCGGCCGAGACGGCGTCGAAGCCGCCGTCCGCGCCCGCCGCCACGTACACGCGCATGCTCGCGGCCACCTTGGAGGGGTCGAGCCCCGCGCTCATGGTGTCGACGAACCGCACCGCATAGGTGTCGTAGGCCGTGAGGCCCGCCGGGACCGTGGCAGAGAGGCGCCAGTACAGGTCGTCGGCGACCGTGGCGTCGGCGGCCTTCTGCCAGGCGGCGGTGCCGTCCTCCAGCACGTGCTTGGCGACCTTGGGGGTCGCGGCCTTGGGCTTGACGGTGACGGCGCTGCCGCCCACCAGGGCCATGATCGGCGCGGTACCGGCCTCGCCCTGGGCGATGGCGTCGTCTTTGGCGACGATAAGCCAGTAGCCGCAGGGCAGCTCGGCCGCCGTGCCCGCGTTAAGGGCCACGGACGCGGCGTCAGAGCTCTGGAGGGAACGAGCGAGCTGTGCGCTCAGCGCGCTCGTAAGGTGGGAATCGGTGTTGAGCCACTCGGCAGCTTCCCACGCGGTGGTCTGGGAATTGGGCACGCCGGCGCTGTGCAGCACAGGCAGCGCGGCGTCGCGCACGGCGTCGCTTGCCCAGGCGAGGTCGGTGGCGATCTTGGCGTCGCTGTCGCCGTCGACGACGTTGGCGCTAAAGATCTGGTAGGCGTCGTAGCTGCTCGCCACGGTGCCGCTCACCGTGATGGAACCGGTCGAGGTCGGCGCGGCCTGCGCGGAAGCGGGGAACACAACCGCGCAGGCGCCGATCAGGAGGGCAAGCAGTGCAAACAAGATCGGGAAGGAGCAAACTTTCTTATTCACGGCGCTTACCTCCCTTCGCATTCGCCTTGCGACGAATGTGCATCCAGGCCGCAGCAGCGCAAAGCACCGCCGCGCCGGCAAGGTACGTCAGAGTGACGCCTGACATACCAGAAAGGGGCAAAGAGGTGGAGTAGGTATTGGTGAAGGTGGAGGCGGGAATGGCGTTGGGCGCGGCGTCCTTGCCGATGGTGTTACTCACGGTGTTGCCCATGTCGTCCTTCACCTGCGTGACCGTGGTGGAGGTGGTGAGGCCGGAGTACTTGCCAGTGGTCTCATCCATGACGGCCTTCACCGTGACGGCCACCTGGTACTCGGCCTTGGAGTAGCGAAGCTTGTCGATGGCACCGGTGGCAGGCGCGACCTCCTTCACCGTGTAGGTGTAGGTCTTGGCGCCAGTCGGGTTCGGATCGTCGATCTTGGCGAGGTGCTTTTTGGAGAACGAGATACCGCCAAAGGATGCCACGATGTCGTTGACCTTGGTGGAGCCCGCTGCGGGAGCGACGGAAATAGTCGTCGGATCAAGCTTAGGTGCGCTATCCTTATTTGCCCCCGTAGCCTCGATGCTGAACTCGAACGGCACATATTTGTCTTTATCGCCCTTCGGCCAGTCCGTATTGCGAACAGATTTGGTCACCGGGATCTTCACGGACGTAGTGGTAAGGGCGTCGGAAATGTAGACGTTGTTCCCGTCAATCGTCGGGCTCTTTCCCTCGGTCCACGTGACGGAACCGTCCTCGTTGGACACCGTGAACTCATAAACCGTGGTGTTCAAGTTGTAGCCAAACGGAGCCTGGGTCTCAACAAGCGTGTACGTGCCCGGCAGCAGACCCTCGAGCTTGAACTTGCCATTCGTGACGTCGGCATCGGCCCACGTGGTCTCGCCCGAAGCCGACTGGTCGCTCACGGTCCAAGACTGCGCCTCGGCCGTACCATCGGCACCCAGTTTCGCAAGCTTCCACTCGGAACCAGCCAAAGGAGTGTATCCCTTGTCTCCTTCCTCAACCTTGGTCCAAGACACCGTACCGGTGATCTTGGTGTTGGAGATGGCGCCCGTGGTGTTGGAATCATCGAATGAAACGAGCTTATTTCCGTTCACCGTGTCCACATGACCCTGAACATAGTTCACCTGCTCGCCGGTGTTGTTCATGGTTGCGTAGTAGATGGTGTCCGACTTCTGATAACCAGCCGGCGCCTTGACCTCGCGAATGTAGTACGTGAAGTAGTCTTTATCGTTGGGATCGCCAATTTTGGCCTTCTGATTCAAATAGTTGAACTGAAGCTCGCCATCATCCGAAGAGTAATCATTGGCACCGCCATCCGTTACCGTAACGATGGGATTCGTTTCATTCTTGGCATCATCGACAGTGCCGTATATCGTCCACGAGGAACCAGAAAGCGGCGTCATGCCGTCCGCAGCGTCGACCTTGCTCCACGCAATGGCAGAGCCGTCCGGTGTATACGACCCGGACCACGGGAAATTGTGACGCTCTTGATCCATATCGATGACGGAAGCCGATTTGCCATCAAGATTCGTGAAATCCCACGCGACCGTGGGGTTGTACATCTCAAAGTCGCCGCCCACGTACACACGGCCGTTAGTGGTCACGTGGTCCTCGAAGCTGCCGTTGGGAACAATAATGCTACCCAACATGGCGGCTGCCGGGTCATCGTCGGTCCACTTATCATCGGCACCTCCGAGGTCTTTATTGCCCTCAAGGGCCATACCGCCTCGGATGGTGACCTGCTTGGCCGTAGTGAAGTTCCACAGGATGCTCTGGGCGGCAGTGGAGTACAGAGCCCTGAGGCGCTTAGCCTCAGGGGTGTCACCCTCCTCGTACCCGCGGGAGATTTCCTCACCGTTCCACCAGAAACGCCAACCGGTGTTGAACTCGACCGGAGCATCACCGATGATGTTGACGACCACGGAAGCGTCCTCGGGTATTCTATTGAAGCTGAAGTCAACGCCACGGTAGGTCTTGACGTCAATGGAGTTGGTAAGATCCGACGCATTGAGGTAAAAGACTTGTAGCGGAGAACCTTTGCCGTTCACATCCGCATCGCCGGTAAACGTGATGAGCTTCTCGTTGTTGACAAGGGTCACCTCGCTGGAAACGTTTTTGCCGTTAACGTCGGTATAGTTCGTCTTGCGCGTAAAGGTCTTGGAACCGCCGTTGAACGTGAGTTTGTACTGCTCCGTGTTGTTGTACTTTTTAATGAAGTATTCGGAATCATCATTGGCAACACCAACCGCAACCCCAACCTTGTCTCCTTCCGTAGCAGGAAGCTTTGCGAGAGGCTCGGAGATCTTCGCCTTTACTTCGGACTCCAGGAAATTGGTGTAATCCTTACCGTTGATGTAGAGGACATTAGGTAGGTTGAACAGCGAACTTTGGTCCGCATTATCCCCTTCATAGTATTTGCCCTGTTTTGTCACCACAGACTGGCGCTTGTTGTCAGCATTCCAATTGTTGCCAGGATTCCAATAGGTAATGGGACCGGCGATCTGCGCGGTGTAGTCATAGCCGGTATTCTCTTTCGACTTGCCGACCCAGGCACCCCTGGTCCAAGCACCAACCGTCGCAGTATCTGAGGTCATTCCCGGACCGGTGTTCATGTTCTGAATCGAGCTGTTTATACCGGCGACCGCAAGCACTGTACTACGGTCGACAGGACGAAACTGAGAACCAAAACCAACGGTGCCGAAACGGAAGCCATCGCCGCTCCAACTCGCCTTGATAGGATTCATGGCAAGCTTGCCACGGACCACGGTAAGGCCCTCCGCCTCAGCGGCATATGAACCGGTGGGAGCGTTACCCGCATCAAGAGTTCCAGTGTCGCTCGGCTTACCACCGATATACATGTCGCGGCCGACGTAGGTGGCCACGCCGGGATCGGGGGTAGAGACATCGATATTCGTACCGATGCCGATGGAAGTTGGCTTGTGAATGCCCGGAGTGAGGAGTCCAGCATCTTCCGCGCTTGCGGTGGAGACCGCGCTAAACGGCGACAACAGAGTGCTCACTACGAGAACAGTTGCCATAAAGCCACATGCGGCGAACTTCTTCACTTTGAGCACCCCATTACAGTTTCCTCGGTAGAAACTGTCTGGACGTCGTTGGCAATGGCCTGCGAGATTGGAGGCATGACGAGCAACAGTACCAGGCTCAACACGGAGGCTCCGCACAAAACGCCTGCCAGTACGCGGCGCGTCGCTTTTTTACTCTGCTTAGTTTTTTCTGAATTCGCTTTCATCGATGTCTCCTCCCCAAGAGACCGCGATCTTGCTCTTTCACTATCAAACGTATCTGCGCAATCTGTAATTGCGCTCGCGTAGTAATACTATTGTAACTATTGTTTAAACATCCGAGCAACAAAACCGGCATTTTTGTAGCCAGTTCTCAATTCCCTTGACATTTGCCCGGATTTACCTTCGTTTATTCGCTATGAAATATCTATTTCTGCTGGTAATTAAGCCAGTTATCAGTTTTTTAATAGCATTTTATTTATTTGCACAACATTTTGCTCAAGAGCATGCATCCTGCGAACGGTCGAAAATCGACCGTGAACGGTAGGTCATTAACCGGGAGGAATAGACTACCAAATTGATGGGAATATTTTTATTTCATCGGTAGTTAGAAGCGTAATGTTCAGACAGCCATATCTGAATTTTCGCGCAGATTTTAGGCATCAATTCGCCCAAATCGCCTGAGGACACCGCAAAGGTGTCTGTTCCCTTTGCGGTAACTCTCCCCCGGCGCTACAGCAGATGTTCCTCGATAAAGATCGCGATGCCGTCTTTGTCGTTGCTGGCGGTTACAAAGTCGGCGGCGGCACGGGTGGCGTCGCTGCCGTTTGCCATGGCCACGCCCACGCCGGCGTCGGCCACCATGCAGGTGTCGTTGTCCGCATCGCCAAACACGCAGATGTTCTGGAGCTCCATGTCGTTGAGCTCCGCCACGCGCACAAGGCCGCGCGTCTTGGACACGCGCGGATCCATGAACTCGTAGAGCCGCTGCGTGGTTTGCAGAGCCGCCGCCTTAACAGTGTCATCGGCAAACGTCGACGCCCGCTCAATCACCCGCGGCATCACCTCGGGCGCCATGGTAAACATCACCTTGGGCTGCGGCTCGCGCAAGAACTCGGCAAAATCGACCACCTGGTAGGGCACGCCGTCGACACGCGACAGGTGCTCGACACACGCGTTGCTCTCGGGCACGTAGAACACGCCGTCTCGGGGGCAGACGGGTGTTGCCGGAAGGTCCGCCATGTGCTTGCAGATGCGCGCGATGGTCTCGCCCGGCAGCGGATAGCTCAGCTCGTTGATGTCGTGCGCGCGGTCGATGACCTCGGCGCCACCGCAGCCCACCATCACGTCCACCAGGCCTTCGATGCCCCAGAGCTCGTACATGGCCTCGGTCGCGTGGGCGTCGCGCCCGGTGCACAGACCAAAGAGCACGCCGCGCTCGCGCAGGGCGCGGATCGCCGCCACGGTGCGCGGGGACACCGTGTGCTGGCTCGTGAGCAGCGTGCCGTCGATATCGCAGAACACGGCTTTGATGTGGCTGAAGGTGGTGTCCATGGGGGGCCTTTCTGGGTTGTGCGGCGGTGTGGGGTGTATTCGTGAACGGCGTACATGGTATACCAAGGCGCAGGCCGTTGGGACCCGATCGCCACAAAGGTGCCTGGCCCCTTTGTGGTGGCCGAACCCGAAGGGCGGCCTGCCCGGAGCGCAAACCATCACAACATTCGACGTTTTTCGGCAAAATCGCGATTTTCATCGAATGTTGTGATGGTTTTTACTGCCTTGCGGCACGATCCAAATGCCGGCGGCCAAACAGCAGCAACGCCGCGGGAACTGCCGTCACGACCATGCCCGCCCCTACGAGCGTCTGTTGCACGCCAAATGTCGCCGCCAGCCATGGGGCAATCGCCAGCGGCGCCACGCCGGCGAACATGTTGCCAAAGCCCATGACCGAGTTCACGCGACCAAGCTGCTCGAGAGGAGCCGTCGTTTGCACGATAGTGTTGTGGAGCGGGTTGACGATGCCCCAGGCCACGCCTAGGGCAATCTGGCCGACAAGAGCTACGCCCACGTACGGCGTTCCCACGTAGAGCAGGCTTCCCAGGCCCACGGACATGAGCGCCACGAGCAGCGTTTTAAGGTTGACCAGGTGCGGCGGCAAGCGGAGCGCGACCATGGCGCCCAGCACCGCGCCCACGCCGCTGGCCGACGAGAGCCAGCCCATCCATTCGACACCGACGTGTAGGACATCACGGTAGAAGAACGATTCCAGCGGGTCGAAGGCGCCATAGCCAAAGTTCGAAAGGAAGATGATGCAGAAAAGTAGCGCGAGAACGTTGTTGGTAAAGACTGTCTTGATGCTGGTCGCGAAGGTTGCGCGGGCGGACGTGCTGGAGTTGGAGCTTTGTCCCGCACGCTCCCCTTCCTCTGCCGAATCGGCATCCGCATCCCCGGCGACATGGCTGGTCTGCGGCCTAAAGTCCCAACCGGCGACGAGCGCCAGCACGGTAAAGAGCATCATGAGCACGAACACCGCGCGCGACGACGCAGCCGCCGCGACAAAGCCGCCCAGCGTGGGACCAACGATGATACTCACGTTTGAAAACATGGCGATGGCGGAGTTGATGTCTTTGAGCTCGACAGGATCGTCGGTGAGGTAGGCTGGATAAGATGTGGCGATGGGCTGGGCAAACCCCATCACGAAGCCCAGGAGCACCGCGCCGAGCAGGACGATGCCGGTCGCGCTGCCAAAAACGAGGATCGCCGCGCCGGTTGCCAGCGTGCCCACGATGCTCAGCAAGAAATGGCGGCGTGGGCCCAAAGCGTCGAGCGCCGCGCCGCCCGCAAAGGATCCCATGATCACGAATACATTCATAAACAGGACGGCCAGCGATGTCGCCACGACCGAGGCATCGTCTGCATAGGTGAGCGTTCCGATGACGCCGATAAAGTAGCTGGTCTGAAAACCGGTGTAGATGAGAAAGCGCATCGCCACCAGGCGCTTGGCCTGCATGGACAGCGACGATTGAGGCTTTGAGAAAAGGGAGGCGAGCATGGAGACTCCTTGTTTCATACGAATGCGGACGGTGGGCATTCGCCACCGTCTGTCAAATCAATCTATCCGCATGAAACATTAAGGACGCATCAAGCCCCTTCTCTCCGTTTTTCGCCCGTCATGAACTACTTGGTAGATTGTAGGGCATGCCCCACACATCCACCAAAGCAAAATCCACCACAAAGGTGCCTGGCCCCTTTGTGGTGGAAATGACGTTTGCCCAGATAAAACCTGCCAAAATAAACCTGTCCCTTTTGGCAGGTTTTAGGCCAGATAATCTTGAATCAGGTCGCAGATGGCTCGGGCGTCGTTGATGTTGATGGCTCGGGTCGCAAAGCCGGCGTCGAAGGCCTGGCGTGCCAGGGTCTCGTTGCAGGCAAGGGCCAGCGTGTGACCGTCGACCAGGTCGAGCGAGCTCTTGCCGCGCAGACGGTCAACACCAGAGCGCGCGACGACGATGTTGTCGAAGCCCTCGGTCTTGTAACCCTCGATGATCACCACGTCGACATCGTTGTAGCGCGACAGCAGCTCGCGCGCGGGCATCTCGTCCTCCTCGCGCGTGTCGGCGTACTCCGCCCAGCGCGTGGCGCAGATGAGTCCCACGTGCTTGGATCCGGCCTGGTGATGGCGCCAGGTGTCCTTAGCGGGGACATCGATATCAAAGCCGTGATGCCCATGATGCTTGAGCGAACCAACGCGCAGGCCGCGGCGGGTAAGCTCGGCGATAACCTTCTCGACGAGCGTGGTCTTGCCCGAGTTTTGGTAGCCGATAAACGCGATCGCGGGGACGGCCGGTGCCGGAGCTGCGGGCGCGACGGCGACGGGTGCGTTCGCGGGCGCGGCGCCATCGGCAGCGGCCTCAACAGCAGCGGCTTGACGCTCGGCACGATCCCACACGCCCGAGCGGCCACCCTCCTTGTGCAGCAGGCGCACGTCGACGATCTCCATGCCGCGATCGACGGCCTTGCACATGTCATAGATCGTCAGACACGCGGCGCTCGCGCCGGTCAACGCCTCCATCTCGATACCCGTCTTGCCCGTCACGCCGGCCGTGACCAGTACGTGAAAGCCAACCTGCCCGTCCGCGCGCGCCGGCGCCCAGCCCTCGGGCACGTCCTCGGCCGGCGTCCCCGCCGCAGCGATGGGCGCAATGTCGCACTTGCTCTTGGTAATGAGCAACGGATGGCACATGGGGATGATGTCGCTCGTGCGTTTGATGGCCATAATGCCCGCCACGCGCGCGCAGGCAAGCACGTCGCCCTTTTTAGCGCGGTCCTGCAGCACCATAGCCTGCGTCTCGGGGTGCATGAGGATGGTGCCCTCGGCGATAGCGATGCGATGGGTCTCGGCCTTGTCGGACACGTCGACCATGCGAACCTCGCCCTTGGCGTCCACGTGCGTCAGCTCGTCGCGACGGGCGTCGCGGGCGGGCTCGGTGGCGTTATCGCTCGTGGACGGCTGCGCGGACGCGTCGGCGTTACCAGCATTCGCCGCAGCCGTGACTTTGTGGGCAGACATCGCGGCCCTGCGAGCGGCCTTGGTGGCATCGGCGTACCTGCTCTTGGCCATATGATCATCCTCCGATTTGGGACATAAATCGTTGCGTGCCCTCAATTATCGCGTGTTCCTGCGGTTTGTGGGCCACGGCATCACGCCAAATCGAAAGTACCTGCATATCATCACCACGGCGCAGCGCCTCACGCACCGAATACTCGGCATCGCTGAACAGGCACGGACGCACGTTGCCATCGGCCGTCAGGCGCAGACGGTTGCAATTCGCACAAAAATGGTTGGACATGGCGCTAATAAAGCCGACCGTTCCCGCCGCGCCCGGAAAGTGCCAATAGCGCGCAGGGCCCGCGCCGGCGGGAGCGTCGTTGATGTCGAGCGGCTCGAGCTCGCCCAGTCCCGTCGCAGCGGCCCCGGCATTGATACGCGCCCGCAGCTCGTCGCTCGGCACGGTATCGCTCGCGTCCCACAACTCGGGATTGAGCGCGGGCGCATGCGGGTCCACAGCGCAATGCGAGCTCGTGTGCTCGTCGCCGATGGGCATGTATTCGATAAAGCGCAGGTGGATGGGCCGGTCGAGCGTGAGCCGCGCGAGGGCCGCCACATCCTGGTTGAGCCGGCGCACAACAACGCAGTTGACCTTAACGGGCTCAAAGCCCCAAGCCAGCGCCGCGTCGATGCCAGCCATGGTCTGCTCGAGCCGGCCCAGACGCGTGATCTTTCCAAACAGCGTAGGGTCGAGCGTATCGAGCGAGATGTTGACGCGGTTAAGCCCGGCATCTTTGAGCTGTGGCGCCAGCTTGGGCAGCAGGGCACCGTTGGTGGTGAGCGAGATGTCCTCGATCTGCGGAATCGCGCGAATGTCGCGAATGAGCGGGATGATACGGCGGCTGACCAGCGGCTCGCCGCCCGTCAGGCGTACGCGGCGAATGCCCTCCCCCGCCACCAAGCGCACAAAGCGGGCGATTTCCTCGGCGTTGAGCAGCTCGTCGTGCGCGCGGGGCGCCACGCCATCGGCCGGCATGCAGTAAATGCAGCGGAAATTGCACTTGTCGGTAACGGCAATGCGCAGGTAGTTGATATCGCGGCCAAAGCCGTCATGTTGCACGCGCCCGTCCACGCAGCCCTCCCCTCACGCGGCGTTTTATTCTTCGGAAAACATAATACCCCACGAGAGAATCATGCCGACACCCGTACGACAGGACAGATTGCTTCGAGCAAAACGGACTTCCCAAGCCCATCCTCAGCACAAACCATCACAACATTCGATGCTTTTCCCGTTTTTGGCGAAAAACGTCGAATGTTGTGATGGTCTGCCTGCCCGCAGCGCCCCGCAGAAAGGCCGGAACGCCCCTAAAGGCCGCCGTCCCAGTGTCGAATCACGAATTCTCGCAGGTCGTTCTGCCGCTTTTGGAACGTTTCGCTTCGGTCGCACTTAAGGCCCATAGCGAGTGCGATGGCGTTCATCGCCCGGTGCAATTGCAGCTGGTGGGCAAACTGAGTCCCGGTGAGGACGATCATCCTAAAGCCCAGCGCGCTCAGCACGGTCATACGCTCCGCGTCCGACGCGCTGCGCTGTTTATCAAGATGGTCCGAGCCGTTGTATTCAATCCCCGTACCGCTCGCAGGCGCATATACGTCGATCTCGAAATACCCGGCCTTTGCGAGATACTTGAACTCGTTGGGAACATCGACCCGATGGTTGAGCTCAACCTTGGCGTATCCCAACCCTCCCTGGGAACGCTTTGCTACGACCATGATTGCGGTGGCCGTCTCCATGGGCGACCGCGCGCCATCGTGCACACGCTTGAGCACGGCGGCCGCGCGTATAGCCCCCTGACGAGATCGGTTCTCATTGCAATAGGCGATCAAGTCGGCAACGGTATACCTCTGCCCCATCTCGATATAATCGCCTGTCGACAGATGATTCAAATGGTATCGGGCGCAGATTTCGTAGCCATATTCCAGCTGCTCGGGCTCACTCATCCACGAACCCGTTTGGACAAAGCACATGGCCTCATCAACCACCAGAAGGCCCTCTGCCACCTCGATAAGATGGCCTGGAGGTACCGGCGCCCCAAACACGTGGCACCTAAATCCAGCCGGCGTCGAGCGCTCAAAATCGAAGTTGACGAGCGTATCGATATGATCGAGCTCTTCTCGTGGAATACCAAGCGAGACCAGATAGTCGGTAACGATCCCAACTGCCGTTGAAGCCCTCAGCCCCTTGGTATCTAGCCCCAATTTGGGCAGATCCGCAGCCGGCTCCGCCTCGTTGGCAAGCGAGTCCTCATCGTATAGGCTGCTTGCTCGCGAGAGCGGCTCGGACGGACGCGCCACGTTGTGGTACAGCCAGGCAGTCTTATGGGACAGGACGATCGGCAGGTCCATGAGCCCTCCAATGGAGTCGGATAACCAGCCTTATTCCCCTGCCCACGGGTCCGCACACCTTCGTGCACAAGAAAGCGATTCCACCCGGTCGAGTGGCAGAAAAACCATCACAACATTCGATGCTTTTCCCGTTTTTGGCAAAAAGCGTCGAATGTTGTGATGGTTTGAGGCGAGGTAAGAGGCACGGAGGGGTCAAAGCATCGTGCTCGAACGGGTTAATCCAACTCTTTTAAGCCATGCGCCAGCTGCCAGTACTCGCCGTGCTGGGCGAGCAACTCTTCGTGCGTGCCGCGCTCGATGATGCGGCCGTGTTCGAGGACCATGATGGCGTCGGCGTCGCGGACGGTGGACAGGCGGTGCGCAATCATAAACGTGGTGCGTCCGCGCATGATGCGGTCCATACCGCGCTCGATGAGCTTTTCGGTACGCGTGTCAATGGAGCTCGTGGCCTCGTCCAGGATGAGCACCGGCGGATCGGCGACGGCCACGCGCGCGATGGCGAGCAGCTGACGCTGACCCTGCGACAGGTTGGCGCCGTCGGCCGTGACCGGCGTGTCGTACCCTCTAGGCAGGCGGCGGATAAACGAGTCGGCGCAGGCTGCCTCGGCAGCGGCGCGCACCTCCTCGTCGGTCGCGTCGAGCTTGCCAAAGCGGATGTTCTGCGCAATGGTGCCGCTAAACAGGTGCGTATCCTGTAGCACAATGCCGAGCGACCCGCGCAGGCTGGCCTTGGCAATGTGCTTGACGTCGATGCCGTCGTACGTGATCTCGCCGTCATCAACCTCGTAGAAGCGGTTGATGAGGTTGGTGATGGTCGTCTTTCCGGCACCCGTCGAGCCCACAAACGCGATCTTTTGCCCCGGCTTGGCAAACAGGTTGAGGTCCGTGAGCACACGGGTGCCCGGCACGTAGGAAAAGTCCACGGCATGGAAGCGCACGTCGCCGGCAAGCGGGACCAAGCCGCACGTGAGCTCGGTACCGTCGGCAGCCACCGCGCGGCCCGACCCATCAACGGTAGCCACATCATGCAGGTGCCCGTACGCGCCCACGCCCTGGCCCTCGGGAATCTTCCACGCCCACGCGGCATCGCCCGTCTGCACCAGCTCCACGCAGCCCTCGTCAACCTCGGGCTTAAGGTCCATAGCCGCAAACAGGCGCTCGGCACCGGCCAACGCATTGAGCAAGAAGTTGCCCAGCTGCGTAAACTGGTTGATGGGCATGGCCGCCTGGCGAACGAAGACCAGGTAGCTTGCAAGCGCGCCCACATCGGCCAGGCCCTTGATGCAGAGCATGCCGCCCGCCACGGCGACGATGGCATAGTTGACGTAGCCAATCACGACGGTCATGGGCACCATGGAGTTAGCATAGCTCACGGCGGCGGTGCCGGTGCGGCGAAGCTCGTCGTTGCGGCAGGTGAAGCCGGCGACATTCGCTGCCTCGCGGTTAAAGACCTTGATGACCTTTTGGCCCGAGACCATCTCTTCGATATATCCGTCCAGGTCGCCAAGCGATGCCTGCTGGGCGGCAAAGAAACGCTTAGAGCGCGCGCCCGAGTAGCGCGCATACAGCACAATGGCCGCATCGCACACGAGTGTGATAATCGTGAGCTGCCAGTTAAGGATGATGAGCATAGCCGTGGTGCCCACAACCTGAATGGCGGCCTGAATCACGTTGGCAAAGCTGTTGTTGAGCGCCTCGGAGACGGTGTCGACGTCGTTGGTGAAAAAACTCATGATGTCGCCCGAGCGCGTGCTGTCAAAATAACTGAGCGGCAGCGTCTGGATGTGCGCGAACAGGTCGCGGCGAATATCGGACACCACGTGTTGGGCTGCGCGCACCATAATCTGCGAGTAGCCCAGGGCCGAGAGCACGCCCGCGGCGTAGATGATCGCCGTCAGGATGACCTGCTTGGCGAGCAGTTCCTCCCCGCCCGTGGCCAAACCGTTAACGATGGGGCGCACCATGTAGGTGCCGGCGAGGCTCGCGATGGCGGCAACGGAGGCGAGCACGCCCACCGCGAGCAACGAGAACTTGGCATGCCCCATGTAGGAGAGCAAGCGGCGCACAGTGCGCTTGAGGTCGGCCGGGCGTGCTTGGGCTGCGGTCTTAGGCATGGCGCTCACCCCCTTCCAAGGGTGATCCGCATGCGACAGAGGAAAATGGATCATTCGCGCAGCCACCGTCGTTGCCATCGCCGGCGTCCGCGTTCCCCGCAAACTCCATCTGCGAGGCGTAAATCTCCTGGTATATGTTGTCGCCCGCTAGCAGTTCCTCGTGCGTGCCCACGCCGTGGACACGACCGTCGTCCAACACCACAATGCGATCGGCATCCATGACGCTCGCGATGCGCTGGGCGATGATGAGCACGGTCGTATTGGGAATCCGAGCGATGTGCTCGCGAATCTTAGCGTCGGTCGCCATATCGACCGCGCTGGTGGAGTCATCAAAAATGAGCACGCGCGGATGCTTGAGCAGCGTGCGCGCGATGCACAGGCGTTGCTTCTGGCCACCCGAGACACCGGCGCCGCCTTGGCCCAACTCGCCGTCCAGCCCGCCGATGCGATCAAGGAACTCGTCCACGCACGCCGCGCGGCAAGCCGCGAGGAGCTCATCGTCCGACGCCTGCGGATTGCCCCACTGCAGGTTCTCGCGCACGGTACCCGTAAACAGCACATTCTTTTGCAGCACAATGCCCACAGCGTCGCGCAAGGCGGCGAGGTCGTAGTCGCGCACGTCGTGTCCGCCCACAAGCACGGCGCCTTCGGTGGCGTCGTACAGGCGCGCAATCAGCTGCACAAGCGAGCTCTTGCCCGAGCCCGTGCCGCCGAGGATGCCCACCGTCGAGCCGCTCTCGATGCGAAGGTCGATATGCTGGAGCACATCCTCGGCTGCATCCGCGCGGTATTTAAAGGAAACGTCGCGAAACTCGATACTGCCGTCCGCTGGCGCCGCAATCGCGAGGTCTCCCGCGGGGTTGGCGATAAAGGGCTCCTCATCGAGCACCTCTGCGATACGGCCCACACTCGTAAGAGCGCGCGTGAGCAGCAAAAACACGTTGGAAATCATCATGAGCGAATTCATGATCAGCAGCACGTAGCTCATAAAGCCCGTGAGCGAGCCCACGCCCAGCTTGCCGGCGAGAATCATGTGGCCGCCAATCCACAGGATGGAGAGCGCAGCCACGTACATCGACAGCTGAAACACCGGCAGGTTGAGCACCGCGCTGCCAAAGGTCTTTGTCGCAGTGCGCGCGAGCTCGGTATTGACGGTGTCGAACTTGGCCTCCTCGTGCTCGGTACGAACGTAGGCCTTGACGGCACGCACGGCGGTGAGGTCTTCCTGTACCACGCCGTTGAGGTGGTCCATCGAGGTCTGGAGTTGGCGGTAGAGCGGGCTCACGCGATAGGTGATGACGCCCAGCACGATTGCCAGCACGGGCAAGATGATCGCAAAGACGGTGGCGAGCGGGCGCGACAGCATCAGCGCGTAGATAAGGCCGACGATAAGCGTCACCGGGCCGCGCACCATAGGGCGAAAGCCGTTGCCCACAGCATTTTGGATAACGGTGATGTCCGTGGTCATGCGGGTGACGAGCGAGCTGGCGTCGTAGTTGTCCAGGTTACCAAAAGCGAGCGTCTGAATCTTTTTGTACTCGGCCTCGCGCAGGTTAGCGCCTAGGCCCGAGGCAACGCGGGCGGACGTGCGGGCATAACCCAAGCCCAGTACCAGCGAAAGCGCAGCGCACACCAACATGTACGCGCCCTGCAGCAGCATGTAGTTGATATCACCCGCAGGCACGCCCACATCGATGATGTTGGCCATGATGACCGGGATAAACAGCTCGAGCACCGTCTCGACCGACACAAAGAACACGCCGAGGATGGCATCGCGACGGTATGCCCCTAGATAGGAAAACAGTATTTTGAGATTGCGCACGCAGGTTCAACCCCCATCAAACGTTGTTCGCAAACGCACGTATTATTGCGCGCCGAATAATGGTGTCAAGTATTCCGAAATCGTTTTCTGCAAGGTTAGCGCCGGCGGCGAGTTCTCGTGATGTGTGTCCATATTCACTCGGAATAATGGTGCGCGCGACTTTTTTCGCCCCACTGTCGACACAAACCTTGACTCTACAATCGTTGTAGGGTTTTCACTACACTGGTAGCTAAACGAACCCAGCCAGAAAGCCCCGCCCATGGAACACGACCTCACACGCGGCAATGTCCTTAAGACCATCGCGGTCTTTGCCCTGCCCTATATGCTCTCGTACTTTTTGCAGATGCTCTACGGCATGGCCGACCTGTACATGATGGGGCAGTTTAGCGGCGCCGCCGGCATCACCGCCGTGGCAAATGGCGCGCAGACGCTCTATATCATTACCGTGACGCTCGTGGGCCTGGCCATGGGAACGACGGTCATCGTCGGCCACGCCGTGGGCTCGCGCCGTTTCGATCGCGCCGAGACCGCCATCGGCAATACCATCACGCTCTTTATGGGTGTCTCGGTGGTGCTGGCCGCCGTCTTGCTTGCGCTGTGCCCGCAAATCGTGGCGCTTATTGGCACGCCGGCCGAAGCAGTCGAAGGAACCGCCGCCTACCTGCGCATCTGCTTTGTCGGCATTCCCTTTATCGCCGCGTACAATATCCTCTCGGCCATCTTTCGCGGGCTGGGCGATTCGCGCTCGCCTATGTACGTGATTGGCGTGGCATGCATCATCAACATCGCGCTCGACTTTCTGTTTATCGGACACATGGGGCTCGGCCCCGTGGGCGCGGCGCTCGGCACGGTAACCGCCCAGACGGCCAGCGTTGCCCTCGCGCTCGTGTGGCTCAAGAGCCGTCGCACGAACATCCACGTTAAGCGTAGCGACCTGCGCCCCCAGCCCGAGGTGCTCGGCAGCATTCTTAAGATCGGCGTGCCCGTGGCCGTGCAGGACGGCTGCATCCAGGTGGCGTTTATGTTTATCACCGTCATCGCCAACCATCGCGGCCTGGTCGACGCCGCCGCTGTGGGCCTGGTCGAGAAGATGATCAGCTTTTTGTTCATTGTGCCGAGTTCCATGGGTGCCACCGTCAGCGCGCTCACGGCGCAAAACGCCGGCGCGGGCAAGGGCGATCGCGCGCGTCAGGTGCTCAAGGACGCCATGACGATCTCGGTGGTGTACGGCTGCCTGATCACGGTGCTGATGTGGCTGGTGGCGCCGGCGTTTATTGGCTTTTTTGCCAAGGAC
>CAVEET010000100.1:0-2428 GCA_963614835.1 Bulleidia sp.
TGGGCAGGAACCTCACCAAAACTGGGGGTAAACGGGTTCTCGAGATATTTCACAAAGCTCTCCTTTCACATCGCCGTTTAATTTCATTTTATTTTAGTTAATTCTGATTAAAAGCAATGGTTCGTTATTTAGAGCATCAATGAGGCAAAGGGACAGCCCCTTTGCCTCATTGATGCCAAAACCAGCTTGTCAAGAGCTAGAGGGTTTAAAAAACTGCCATTTCTACCCCGTCCCCAATGGCAGGTTTGTTACATTCCCGGAAAGCCTGTTTGGCGCAGAGCTTCGTAGAGGACGATGGCGGCGCTGTTGGATAGGTTGAGGGCGCTGATGCGGTAGTCGTCCGGATTGATGAAGTTGCCGCAGATATCCTGCTGGAGGATGGCCTCGTGGCTGTCCTCGGTATGCCCCAGCGATTCTTCGTGGGCTTCCCAAGCCTCGGCGTTATCGAGTGAGTCGCAATCGCGCAGCATGGGGATGCGCTCGCAGCGCTCGGGCGCCGCGGCAAGCAGTGGCTCGGGAATGCCCGAGCTCTCGCTGCCAAAGACCAAGTAGTCGCCGTCGCGGTAGGTGCTCTGCGCATAGGTGCGGCGTGCCTTTTTGGTCAGCAGATGCAGACGCTCGTCGGCGGGGGAGAGGTCGTTGCGCGCAAGGAAATCCTCCCAGCTGGCATAGGTGGTCACGTCCAGGTTTTGCCAGTAGCCCAGGCCGGCGCGACGTACCGTCTTGTCGTCGAGCGAAAAGCCCAGTGGCTCCACCAGATGCAGACGGGCGCCGGTGACCACGCAGGTACGGCCGATATTGCCCGTATTGGCCGGAATCTCGGGCGCATACAGCACGATGTTGAACATGAATCTCCTTGGCTCAGAACGAAAAACCACCACGAAGGGGACAGGCACCTTCGTGGTGGTTTGGCGGTTACGTGGGCGGAAAATGCCCGCTTGGATAAACCTAGGCGCGGTGCCAGTCGGTCAGGCAGGCATCGAGGGAGGCGATGAGCGCATCCTTGTCCATGTGACGGCCGATGATGCACAGGCTCGTCATACGGTCGCCCGTCTCGTCGTCCCAAATCTGCATGATCTCGGGGTTCTCGTCGATGATCTTCTGTTTCTCGCCCTCGGGCGCCGAGTCGACAAACAGGCCGTTCTCCATCAGGCGCATCTGGTGGCCGGCCTGCTCAAACATGTAGCACATGTCCGGGTCGCCGGTCTGCCACAGCGGACCCTTGACGCGGATGACCTCGTCGGGCCACTCCTGCTCAACAAAATCGGTGAACTTCTTCAGGTCAAACGGCTTACGGCGCGAGTAAACAAAGGTCTCGATGTCGTACTCGAGCACCTCGGGGTCGTCGTGCTCCTCGGGATGCTCCATGGCATCGATCCAGGCGGCGGAGTTGTAGGCGCGCATAAAGTCGAAGCGGTCGGTATCGAGCAGCTCCTCCATGGGAACCTCGCCGTTTTGAGCCTCGACGATCACGGCGTCCTTCTGCAGACTGCGCACGATAGCCTTGAGCTCGGCGATCTGCTCAGAGCTCACGGTATCGGTTTTGTTGAGGATCAGCGTGGAGCAGAACTCGATCTGCTGGATGAGCAGGCTCTCGATGTCGTCCTCGTCGATATCCTCGGCCAGCAGGTCGCGACCGCCGTTGAACTCGTCGTACATGCGGGCGCAGTCGACCACGGCCACGATGTTGTCGAGCGCGAGCTTGGGCTCGCCGCCCACCTTGGCCTCGTCGCAGAAGCTCGAGATGGTGTAGGCGATGGGGATGGGCTCGCAAATGCCCGAGGCCTCGATGATGATGTAATCGAAGTTGCCCGAATCGGCGATGCCCTGCAGCTGGTTGGCCAGGTCATCCGAAAGCGTGCAGCAGATGCAGCCGTTGGTGAGCGGGATGAGGTCGTCGGTCTCGGAAAGGCCGCCGTCGGCGATGAGGCTGGCGTCCACATTGATCTCGCCGATATCGTTGACGATTACGGCGGCGCGGATACCGCCATCGTTAGCGAGGATGTGGTTGAGCAGCGTGGTCTTGCCGGCACCGAGGTATCCGGTAAGCATGATGATTTTCACGGGTTTGTTGGGCATGTGCCCTCCTTTGTTAGACATGGCTTACAGTTGAATCATATGCCAAACGCCTGCTCTTATACCCACGCGCTGGCAAATAACACAGGCTACTCCCAGGCTCCCCATACATCGGGGCAATAACCGACGGTGGCCTTTTTGCCGTTACGCACGATGGGCTCGGCTAGAACCTGCTGGTTCTCGAGCAACTTGTCGAAGCGCTGGCTGGGGGTGAGGTGCTGGATGAGCGCGAGCGTCTCCTCGTCCTTGGCCTTGGGGTTGAGCAGCTTGTCGATACCGCCGACCGCCTGCATCACGCTCGTGAGCTCGCCCTTGCTCATCTCCTTTTCCTTAAGGTCAATAAACTGCACCT
>CAVEET010000101.1:0-3081 GCA_963614835.1 Bulleidia sp.
AGCGAATCGCCGTCGATAAGCGGCATCTCGCCGTAGTCGGTCGGCGCCGGGAAGTATGTGGCGATGTCGTCCATCAGCGAGTTGACGCCCTGCTCCTTAATGCAATCGCCCGCAAAGACCGGCACAAAGATGCGCTCGGCAATCGCCTTCGACAGCAGGCCTTCAAGCTCCTCCTGCGTCAGCGTCTCCTCGCCTTCCAGGTACTTCATCATCAGCTCATCGTCGGCCTCGGCCACCAGCTCGCACAGATGGTCATGGGCCTCCTCGGCCTGGGCACGATACTCCTCGGGAATCTCCGACTCAACGGCTTCGGTGCCGTTGCAATGGCGCGCCTTCATGCGCACCAGGTCGATGATGCCGTCAAAGTCCTCGCCCTCGCCCCAGGGAAGGGTCACGGCGCCCAGGCGCGTGCCAAAGCGCTCCTGCAGCAGGTCCATCGTGGTCGCAAAGCTGGCCTCGGAGCGCGACAGGCGGTTTACGAACACCGCACGCGCCAGGCGCAGGTCCTCGGCGGCATACCAGAGCTTAACCGTCGTAGGCTGTGGGCCGGCCTCGGCATCGACCACAAACAGAGCCGTCTCGCAGACGCTCATCGCAGCAAAGGCGTCGCCGATAAAATCGGGGTAGCACGGGGCATCGAGCACATTGATGCGCGCGCCCTTCCAGTCGATCGGTGCAATGGTCGTCGAGATGGAAAATGCACGCTTGACCTCTTCGGGGTCATAGTCGAGCGTGGGCTTGGTGCCGTCGTGGCCGCCCAGGCGGGCGGTCTTGCCGGAAAGGTGGAGCATGGCCTCGGCGAGTGAAGTCTTGCCCACCCCGCCTTGGCCTACGAGCACCACGTTCCTTACGTTACCGGTCTTGGGAGCACCCATGATGACCTCCTTGCAGGGCCGCGCGCAATGCGCGACGCCAACGGGGAGAGTTCGCGGTCGGTGCCATCCCGGGAGCAGCATGGTCGGCAGCCGAGCCGGCTCACCCTCCAAATGTCCTATGCCACCACCCTACCCTCACGGGCGACCGTCCATGCACACCTTTCGGCACACGTATGAATACAGGCGGCGAGAGGAAGAGACAAGCTTGTGGGGCGATTATTGAACCCCGTCGATGCAAACAAAAAGCCGCCACAGACCGTAAGACCTGCGGCGGCTTCGCCTCAATTAATAGTTGAGTAAATACCTGAGCCTACCCCTCGATACGGCTCAAGAACTCACGCGTGCGCTGCTCGCGCGGATGGTCGATAACCTGCTCGGCGGGCCCCTCCTCAACAATATGACCGCCATCCATAAAGACCACGCGGTCGGCAACATCGCGCGCAAACTGCATCGCGTGGGTCACGATTACCATCGTCATATTCTGCGCGGCAAGGTCTTTAATGACATGCAGTACCTCGGCCGTCAGCTCGGGATCAAGTGCCGAGGTCGGCTCGTCAAAGAACAGGATCTCCGGATCGAGCGCCAAGGCGCGGGCGATACTCACACGCTGTTGCTGGCCGCCCGAAAGCTCACATGGCACCTTGTTCTCGTTGCCCGTAAGCCCCATCTGAGCAATCAATTCATGCGCACGAGCTTCCGCCTGCTCGCGCGGGCGCTTAAGCACGCGGATCGGCGCGTCGATGATGTTTTTCATCACGGTATAGTGCGGGAACAGGTTGTAATTTTGGAACACCAGGCCGAATCGCGAGCGCGCCTGCTTGGGCACATCGCCCTTCGCATAGACCGCGCCCGAACCCGCATCCGTCGCAACGGCAAGGTCGCCAAACGAAAGCGAGCCTCCGTCGAGTGTCTCGAGCAGCGTGGCACACCGCAGCAGCGTGGACTTACCGCCACCCGAAGGTCCGATAATCGCCACGACCTCGCCGCGCTTAACCTCAAGCGAGATATCCTTGAGCACCTCATTGCCGCCAAACGCCTTACGCGCGTTTTCGATTTTCATCACTGAGTTAGTCATGATAATAGTCCAGCTTCTTTTCGGCGGCGCCCAGCAGCATCTCGACCACAAAGTTAAAGACCCAGTAGATCAACGCCGCAATCGCAAACGGCACCATGCTCACTTGCGAGGCGACCAGTGCCTTGGCCGTCGAGAACATCTCCCCCACGCCGATGGCAAACGCCAGCGACGTGTCCTTGACCAGCGTGATGATCTCGTTGCCCATCGCCGGCAGAATACGCTTGGCAACCTGCGGCATCACAATGTACAAAAACGTCTGCAGGCGCGAGTAGCCCAGCACCTCGGCGGCCTCGTATTGACCGCGCGGAATGGACTGCAGGCCCGAGCGATAGATCTCGGCAAAGTAACCGGCGTAGTTGATGATGAACGCTACGACGCACGCCGTCCACTTGGAATCGGGCGTGAGCGAAATGCCGAACACGTAGTACGGGGCAAAGTAGATGGCAAACATCTGCAGCATGAGCGGCGTGCCGCGCATAACCGAGATATAGATGCGCGCAATCCAGCGGAGCGGCGCAATTTTGCTCATGCGCATAAACGCCACGGGAATTCCCAGCGGAATCGACCCGAGCAGCGTCAGTACAAACAGCTGCAAACTGACCAAGAATCCCTGGCCGAGCATCTGCATCATGACCTGAATAGACATTACTTGAGCACCCAATTATCGAAAGACAAACCATAGCTTGAATATTTATCGCAGAGGTCCTTGACCGTGCCGTCCTCGTAGAGCGCCTTGAGAGACTCGGTCACGGCGTCGGCCGACTTGGTGTCGCCCTTCTTAAAGCCGACGGCGTAGTGCTCGCTGGACAGCGGCTCATCAAGCTGCGTATAGGCATCGGGCTTGGCGGCAAGCTGATACTGGGCAATCGAAAGATCGCACGCCACGGCATCGACCGCGCCGCTCTCGAGCTGCATAAAGGCCGTGTTGTACTCGCCGATCGTGTCGAGCGTGGCAAACGTCGCCGCCAGATCCTTCTGGTCACCCTCGAGCACATCCTGCGCAGCGGAATCGGTCTGGGTAATCACGGTCTTGCCGGCAAGATCGTCCCAGCTCTTGATGCCTGCATCCTTCTTTACCACCAGCACCTGCTCGTTGAGCATGTACGGCTCGGAGAACGTGTAGTCGTCCTC
>CAVEET010000102.1:0-3739 GCA_963614835.1 Bulleidia sp.
GGCATTGATCTTTTGATCATGCCGCCGAAGTTGAAAGGCAGATTGCCGCTCTGGCGGGTTTGCAGCGTCAACTGGTTACGCGGTTTGGTAAAACCGCGTAACTCTAGTAGTTGGCTTCGTAACCGTTGCCGTCGCCGGTGGGCTCTTCGTAGTAGTCCGAATCGCTTGAATCGCTTGAATCGCTTGAGTCATCGGAATCGTCAGAGCTGACCGATGAGGTTGCGGTACCGCTTGCGTAGTCGTCAGACGTGTTGTTGTTCAGGTCGCCGATCGTAGAGCTGGAACCGTCGGAAAGACCCATGGTGTTGGGACCCTTGGGATCCTTGCCGGCATCGACGCGCTCCATCATTTCCTTGAGCTCGTCCTCGTAGACAAAGACGTAGCTCACACCGTCGATCATGGTGCTGTCGTCGGCGTACGAGGGCAGGTTGGCCGAGTAGATACCGTCGACATCCATACCGCGCATGGCATTGACCGTAGCCACGATATCCTGAACGCTCATATCGGTTACGAGCATATCGGACAGCGAATTAACCAGGCCAAAGATCTTCGTGGCATCGAAGTTATTGAGAATCTGGTTGGCAAGGGCGCCAAGCACCTGACGCTGGTGGCGCATGCGCGTGTAATCGCCGTCGGCATAGGTGTAGCGGCAGCGGGCATAGGTAAGGGCGGTGGCACCGTCCATATGCTGCTGGCCAGCGGTAATCTTAATATCCAGGTGCTCGGGGTCGTCAACATCATCGGTTGCGTTAATGTCGATACCGCCAACCGAATCAATCAGCGCCTGCATACCGTCGAAGCTGACCTCGGCATAGTGGGAAATCTGAACACCGCACAGCTCGTTGACCGCCTCGACCATGGCCTCGGCGCCGCCAACGGTATGGCAGGCGTTGATCTTCATGGTCTCGCCCTTGTACTCGACCTTGGTGTCGCGCGGAACGGAAATGAGCGTCGCCTGCTTTTGCGTGGGGTCGATGCGTGCCAGGATAATCGAGTCGGCACGATACGTATCCTCGCCCGGACGGCCATCGGTGCCAAGAAGCAGCACGTAGAACGGATCCTTTGCCTCATCGGTGTCAACCAGAACCCGACGCAGATTGTCGGTAATGACATTAGAATCGCCGAGCTTGCCCATAATGGTGGCAAACCACAGGCCGGCAGCGGTAGTGGCACTCAGCAGCACGCCAAGCACGACAATGAGCGCGACGTGACGAATCGTGTGGCTACGGCGACGTTGACGAGCGCGCTCGGAATAGCGAGCCACGTTATCGCGACTGTAGATCTTGGCCTGCGCACCAGTTGAGGGTCTTCGGGCGGTGGTATCCGCGAGGGGCTTTTTATTAAACATAGGCAACCTGTATTAGTAGATGACGGGATCGGGGACGGTAGCATGCTCGACATGCGCGCCAAGCGCCTGCAGCTTTTCGACAAACTGCTCGTAGCCACGCTTGATGTGATGGATGGCCGAAACCTCGGTCGTCCCGTCGGCAATCAAGCCCGCTACGACGAGGGCCGCTCCACCACGCAGATCGGGCGAGGTAACCTGTGCACCCGAGAAGCCCTTGACGCCATGAATCATGGCATGATGGCTCTCGATACGAATGTCGGCACCCATGCGCACCAGCTCAGAGGCAAACATAAAGCGATTCTCGAAGATGTTTTCGGTAATAACGGAACTGCCGTCGGCAAGGGCGGAGAGCACCATAATCTGCGCCTGCATGTCCGTCGGGAAGCCGGGGAACGGAAGCGTCTGGATGTCGACCGGCTTGATACGCTCGGCACGGCTCACATGGACGCCGTCGTCGGTACGCTCGCAATCGATGCCCATAAGCTCCATCTTCTTGAGCACCATGCCCAAGTGAATGGGGCAAAAGCCCGTGACATCGACACCGCGATCGTCGGCCATCAACGCACCGGCGACGATAAAGGTGCCGGCCTCGATGCGGTCGCCCACTACGCGATGGGTAACGGGATGCAGCTCTTCCACGCCCTCGATGGTCACGACAGGCGTACCGGCGCCGACAATCTTAGCGCCCATCTCGTTGAGCATGTTGGCGAGATCGACGATCTCGGGCTCGCGGGCGGCATTGTCGATAACCGTGGTACCCTTCGCGCGCACAGAGGCCATGATGAGGTTCTCGGTCGCACCGACACTGGCGAACTCGAGCGTGACGGTGGTACCGCGCAGACCTTGGGGCGCATTAGCGTTGATGTAACCGTGGGCGGTATCGAACTCAACGCCCAGGGCCTCGAGACCAAGAATGTGCATATCGATCTTGCGAGCACCCAGGTTGCAGCCGCCCGGCATGGCGATCTTGGCGCGATGGAAGCGACCCAGCAGGGGTCCCATCACGGCTGTGGAAGCACGCATCTTGGCAACGAGCTCGTAGGGGGCCTCCCAAGAATCGACCTGAGAGGTATCAATCTCGAGCGTGTGCTCGTCGAGAACATCGATCGTAGCGCCCATGCCTTTGAGCACCTTGCCCATCACGTGGACATCGGAAATATCGGGCACGTTCTGCAGCGTCGTCTTGCCCGGCGCCAGAAGCGTTGCCGCCATGAGTTTGAGTGCGGAGTTCTTGGCGCCCGAAACGGGCACGGAGCCTCCGATGGCGTGGCCACCCTCAACGCGGATAATATCCAAGGTCTACCCTTTCAAAAAGCATGCCCGGGATGGCTGGGCCATCCCGGGCATGATGTGTTCGCAAATGGTCGAACGCTAAATCGTTTGACTATTGGGCAAGCTTGAGCTTACACCATGCGATTTCATTATAGAGGTAGGCGCGGCGTGCATCATCCTCCGACAAATTACCCAGCTTCTCTTCAAAACCTTGAATATCAGCTTTAAGCTTGTCGGCATCGACGGTCGCCAAATCGCAAGCGCGCTCGGCGAGAACGGTCACGACATCGTCCGCAACCTGGGCATAGCCGCCGGCCACGGCAAACGTGTGGTCGACAGTGCCCATGGCCTTATCGGAAACGCGAACGTAACCGCGGTCGATCGTGCAGATCTCGCTGGAGTGAGCAGGCAGAACGCCAAACTCGCCATCCGTGGACGGAATCGACACAAACGCAGCGTCGCCCTCATAGGCGCAGCTCACGGGGCACACGATGCGGATACGCATAACCTACTTCTCCCCCATCTTGCGGGCGCGCTCGCGCACGTCCTCAATCGTGGAAGCATAGCGGAAAGCCTGCTCGGGCAGGTCATCGGCCTTGCCGTCGACAATCTCGGCGAAAGAGCGGACGGTATCCTCGACGCGGACGTAGACACCGGGGTTGCCGGTGAACTTCTCGGCGACGTGGAAGGACTGCGAGAGGAACTGCTGAATCTTACGGGCACGGTTGACCGTAAGGCGCTGCTCCTCGGACAGCTCGTCCATACCCAGAATGGCGATGATGTCCTGAAGGTCGGAGTACTCCTGCAGGAGCTCCTGGACCTTGACGGCGACACGGTAGTGCTCCTCGCCGACAATCGAGGGATCGAGAGCGTCGGAGGAAGATGCGAGCGGGTCGATAGCCGGGAACAGGCCGAGCGACGAAATGCTACGCGAAAGAACCGTGGTGGCGTCGAGGTGCGTAAACGTCGTGGCAGGCGCCGGGTCGGTCAGGTCGTCTGCGGGGACGTAGACAGCCTGGACGGAGGTAATGGAGCCCGTCTTGGTCGAGGTAATGCGCTCCTGGAGGTCGCCCATCTCGGTTGCCAGCGTGGGCTGGTAACCAACGGCGGACGGCATAC
>CAVEET010000103.1:0-9102 GCA_963614835.1 Bulleidia sp.
CGATAGTCGGGCTATGGACTTAAGATTTCTTGGGCTCCCAGCCGTTTTCGATTGCGGCGGGGTAGACTGCGGCGTAATTAAGCATCCAGCTGCCATCGCCCGCTTTTTGAATAAACCCCTTATCCGTCAAAGAGGTATAGGCCCGGGAGATCGTATTCTTACTTAGGTGGTAGCGCTCCTCAATCCATTTGCTTTTTGCGTAAAAGCCCATGGCTCGTTTGTTTTTGGAAGGATTTCCAAGCTTCCATACTAGGCCGAGGATGAGGCGCTCGGCAGCGACAGTGGTGGCACAACACGCCCAGTCGGGCACCGAAATAAAATTCGCGTTATCCATTTTCCTTCTAATCTCTCGTTGCTCATTAACATCATCGCGATATTTGTCAGAAATTGACGGTAGCTCGCTCATGTTTACCGCCTAGTCAAGGTGGGCGGTACGACCTTCAAGCTGTTTGAAAAGTTCGTAGAATGAGCTTTCAAACATGTAATTAGAGCGATGGACCTGGATGAGCTTGCCGGACTCGCGCATGAATTTGCGTGCAGTGTTCTCGCTCCAGCCAGTGATTTCGCGGATATCGTTAACGCGGAGCAACCGATCGCACTGAGCGGCACCAGTAGGGAAAGTCGGTGTGGACGCCTGGGTGCTAATCTTTGGAGTAGCCATGATGAGCTATCCTTTCAATGAGGGCCCTCCCTGTGCTTGTAAGACGTACCAGGTTCATAAGCACTTGGGGGGCCGGTTTCTATGACTACATGCGTAGTCATCTGACAGCTTTAGCATGTATTAAAACTCATTAGATGTCAATCAAATAAAGCATCTACCTGCGGAAACGGTATTATAGTACCGTAATATTATGAAAAAAACGATGGATGAAAAACATGCTATTTCTCGCTTCTCTGTATATAGGCGTTGATGAAGTCTTCGTAGCCTTTAACTGCTTTTATTTCTGATTGTTGAACGAGGCTTGTATACGTTTTGAGCGTGATATTGGGGTCCGCGTGGCCAAGAATACCTTGCACGCTTCTAACGTCCGATCCGTTCGCCAGCATAAAAGTGCTTACACAATGCCTGAGCTGATGCGGGCAGATGCCCTTATATAGTTTTCCGCCAGTCGAATTGTTCGGCTCATAGATTCCAAGATTGCAGCTAACTGCGAAATCGCGAAACCAATGGTTGAAGATGTAGTTTTTCATGTGACAGACAGTAGGGACCCCTTGCTCGACAGCAATATCGCTAATGATGGGAGTGCTGCCAGTCTGGGACAGCCCCAGAGAGGCCAGGAGCTCTTTTTGTATGGCTGACCATGATTGAAGACGTTCGGCCAAGGTTTCTCCAACGGGGATTTTGCGTTGGCTTTCTTGTGACTTGGGTGCCCTCAGTTCATGATCGTTGGTGTACTGCCTGTCAATTTTCAAGGTTTTATTGGCAGGGTCCCAATCGCGCCATTCGAGGCCCAGCATCTCGCCTTTTCGCATACCCGTATACACTAGTACTAGCGTACCAACAGCTTCGGCGGTGAGCTCAATGTGTTGAAGATGTGTGCATAGGGTAGCTACTTGGTCGATTGTAAGTGATTCTCTTTTGTTGCGTGGTCTGCGAACATGAACGGTAGCGCAGGGGTTTCGGTCAATTATTCTCTTTGCGACTGCATTCGACAGAATCTGACGCAGTTTCGCATTGATTCGTACAAGCTCTGATGGTTTGTATTTTCCCGTACGACGAGCTTCGGCATATGTTTCTTCGATTAGATCGGGAGTTAGCCCCTCAATTGTCTGAAACGCACCGAATAGGTCTTCGATATGCCTGCAATCGTACGCTTCTCTTTCATAGCTCGTTGGCGCAAGCTCGGTGTCCCTATTTTCATGAAAGGCCCAGCAGTAGGACGCAAGCAAAGTGGGCTTTTTAGTTTTAGTGATCGTGCCAGAGGAGTTGATTTCAGCCAGCTTGGCCTGCATTGCAGCCTTAGCTTCTGTTTTAGTCTTGCAACGAACCGTATAAGTTGGGGATCGTTTGTAACGCCCTGTCTTAGGGTCCTTGACCCCAAGGGAAAAATAATAGCGATAGGTGTTAGGTGATCTCTTGTCTTTCCAACACGTGCCTCTTCCGCTAATGAGTGGCTGTTCTGACATCTTTGCACTCCGTTTCTTTGAATAGTTTTCAACAATTCAATGAGTGCAGTTTAGCTAAAGCTGTTAGTAATATGTTTGTAAAAGCGCAGGCGCAGCTACCGGATGCAGAAGACACAAACTGCTATGTTTATCTGCGGTTATATGATGTTCAATGATGCTTGATGAATGGTAGGGGGTAGCATTAAATCATATCTCCTAAAGCGGGTGTCGACGGTTCGAATCCGCCCGGGGGCACCAGAGGATTATGACGGCGTCGCGAGAGCGGCGCCGTTTCTGGTTTGTGGGACCGCCGGTGGATTCGAGCCGTCGACACCCGCGTCACCAATTTCCCCGCGGGGGGGAGTTTTCGAATCCGCCCGGGGGCACCAGAGGAATATCGAGCCCGGTACCGCTATGGTGCCGGGCTCTTCTGGTTCATGTCATGTCAAAAACGAAGCGCCCGCTTGCTGGGGGGAGCAAGCGGGCGCCTGTGAGCGAATATGTTTGCGGCGAGAGCCGTGATGTGCGGTGGGGTGGCGACTAGTTGGTCGTACCGGAATCGTCACCCGTGCCCGAGCCAGAGCCCGAACCCGAGCCCGAAAGTGCGACTGTTAGCGTGATCGTGCTGTCGGTGGACTGCTTGCCGGTGGGGGAGACGCCCGTAACGGTGGCATCCTCGTTACCGCTCACGGGATTGCCGTTCTGGTCACAGAAGCCGATGTTATAGAAACCGGCGTTGTTGAGCGCGGTAACGGCGGCGGAGATGCTCTTGCCGTACAGGTTGCCCGGAACACTGGCCTTGCCGGACTTCTTGGCAATGACGACGGTAATCGTGGCGCCGGGCTTCTGCTTGCCGCTGGGGTTCCAGCTGATCACGGTGCCCTCGGTAACCGAGTCGTTCTCCTGGTAGCTCACGTCGACGCCAAAGCCTGCCATATCGAGGGCGTTGCGCGCCTGGGCCTCGGTCATGTCGGTCAGGTCGGGGACGGACGTGGTATCCGGGCCGCTCGAGACCTTGTACGAGATGGTCGTGCCCTTCGCGACTTCCTTACCGGCTTCGGTGCCCTGCTCAAAGACCTGGCCCTCATCAGCCTCGTTGGCCTCCTCGGAGGCGTTGCCCTTCAGGCCAACGCTTGCCAGTGCGGCTTCTGCTTGGTCCTTGGTCAGGCCGACAAGTTTGGGAACCTCAACCTTTTCGGAGGGCTTGGGGCCCTTGGAGATTACCAGGTTCACCTTGGTGCCCTTGGTCTTCTTGGTGTTGCCGTTGGGCGTCTGCTCGGCGACCTTGCCCTCGTCGACATCGTCGTTGTAGCTTTGGTCGATGGTGCCGACCTCGAGGCCGGCTTCCTTGATCAGCTCGACGGCAGTCTGCTGGTCCTTGCCCAGCACATCGGGCACGGTGACCTGCTCGCCGCCAAAGAGTCCTGTGGCAAAGGCCACCACGATGCCGATGACGGCAACGGCTGCCACCACGGCGGCGATGATCTTGTTCTTGTTGGATTTGGGCTTTTCGACCTCGTAGGAGCCGGTGGAGCCCGAAACCGAGCTACGGGCGGTATTTTGGCCGCTCACGCCCGAGACGGGACGCACCATGGCGCGCGTCTGATCGGAAAGCTCGCGAGTCTTGGTGGCGCCCAGCTCACCGGGGGCACCGATGATGCGCGTGGGCTCCGAGACGTTGACGGCACGGCCCGACAGGTAGCTGTTGAGCACCTGACGCAGCTCGTCGGCGGTCTGGAAGCGGTTTGCCGGGTCCTTCTCCATGCACTTGAGGATGATGCGCTCAAGGTCGGCGTCGACACCGGAGTTGATCTGGCTCGGCGGAATAGGCAGCTCGTTGACCTGCTTGAGTGCGACCGAGATAGCGTCGTCACCGTCAAAGGGGACGCGGCCGGTGGCGCACTCGTACATCACGACGCCCAGCGAGTAGATATCCGAGGTGGGGCCGAGGTCCTGACCACGGGTCTGCTCGGGGCTGACGTAGTGGGCGGTTCCCAGCACGTTGTTGTCTTGCGTGAGGTGGCTGTTCTTGGCGCGCGCGATGCCAAAGTCCATCACCTTGATGTTGCCGTCGGGCAGCACCATGATGTTCTGCGGCTTAATGTCGCGGTGGATGATCTCGTGCTTGTGGGCGACCGAAAGCGCGGAGCTGATCTGCGAGCCGATCTGGGCGACCTTCTTGGGGTCGAGGGCGCCGTGGCTCTTGATGCCGCTCTTAAGGTCGGTGCCGCGCAAGTACTCCATGACGATGTAATAGGTGTCGCCGTCCTTGCCCCAATCGTAGACGCCCACGATATAGGGGGAGGAGAGACCAGCTGCTGCCTGGGCCTCCTGCTTAAAGCGTGCGGCGAAGGTTGCGTCGCCAGCATACTGCGGCAGCATGATCTTGACGGCTACCGTGCGGTCGAGGACCTGGTCCTGTGCACGGTAGACGGTCGCCATGCCGCCTGTTCCCACCTTATCTTTGAGGAGGTATCTTCCCCCGAGGACCCTCTGTTCCATTCCTGCTCCTAACATAACTATTCGCTCAACGATGTGTGTAGTACCTACGATGTGGCCGCTGGGGCCGTGTGGCGCGTTGCCGCTAACTCTTAGGCCGCGGCGCGCCTCGGGTGTCCGATTCGATCATGGGCATCACGCTCCCTGTGCGGCAAGCGCCGCGGTCAGGACGATACCGGCGATCTTGGCGGCCTCGACGTCATGCTTGTCGTAATCCTCCAAGGCCACCGAGATGGCGACCGTGGGTGAATCGTAAGGTGCAAAGCCAACGAACATCGAGTTGACGTTGGTGCCGCCGGTCTCGGCCGAGCCGGTCTTGCCGGCGACCTTGACGCCGGGGATCTGGGCATCGGTGCCGGTACCGGACTGGACGACGGCAAGCATGGCCTGCTTGACCTGGTCGGCCGTGGCGGAGCTGACGGCCTGCCCCAGCGAGCGGGACTGCGTGGTCTTGACCACGGTTCCGTCCGGGGCGAGTACCTGGGCTACAAAGTACGGGTCCATGACCACGCCGCTGTTAGCGATGGCGGCGGCAATCACGGCGTTTTGCATGACGGTGGTCTGCGGGCCGGGCGTGTGGTCCATGCCGACAGGCTGGCCGGCGCCGGCCCAGGCGGTCTCCCACTCGGTCATGAGCGACGGGTCGGCCATGATGGAGGCCGCGGAGGTCAGGTCCTGGCCGAGCTTTTGGCCGTAGCCAAAGGCGTTGGCAAACTGTACGAGCGTGTTTGCGCCAACTTCGTTTGCCACCTGGCCGAAGACGACGTTGGAGGACACGGCAAAGGCCTGCTGCAGGCTGATGGTGCCGTAGCTCTCGTTGGCATAGTTGGTGACCGGTGCGTTGCCGATGTCCATGGAGCCGGGCGCCTGGTAGGTGCTGGTCAGGCTGGCGGTACCGGTCTCGAGTGCCGCGGAAAGCGTAACGACCTTAAACGTGGAGCCCGGCGTGTACAGCGCGTCCATGGCGCGATTGTACATGGAGCCGTCCTCGCCGCCGCCCGTCTGCAGCAGGGCATCGATGTTGGTGTTGTCGTAGGTGGGCGAGCTGGCACATGCGAGCACCGCGCCGGTACGCGGGTCGATGACCACTACAGCGCCCTTAAAGCCCTTGAGTGCCTGCTCGGCCGCCGTCTGGATACGCGAGTCGATGGTGAGCTTGGCGGTGTTGCCCGGCTGGGTCTGGCCCGCGAGCGACGCGATGGCATTGTTCCAGCTGGAGTAGTCCTTAGAACCGGTGAGCGTGTCGTTCATGACGCTCTCGATGGCGGTGGTGCCATACTGCTGGCTCACGTAGCCAACCACGTGCGCTGCCAGGTTACCGTTGGGGTAGGAGCGTACGTAGGTGCCGTCCTCCTGCTGCAGCGACTCGGCCAGCGTCACGCCGTCGGACGTGATGATGGAGCCGCGCTGGATGTACTTGGAGCGGGCGATGGTGTGGTTGTTGGTCGGCATGTCCTGATAGTCCTTGGCCTTAATGACCTGGACATAGGTGAGGTTGCCGATAAGGATGGCGAACAGCGCCGTAAAGGCGAGCACCGCGCGGGTTAGACGGTTGGCGAGCGCAACGCGGCCGAGCACACCGGATTCAGGCGTGTCGAGCAGGCGACGGCGCATGCGCGAGCCGACGGAATGGCTGCCGCTGCCGTAGGAAGACGAGGTGGCAAAGCGCGTGCCCGTCGGGGCGGCGGCAGATGCGACCTGATCATCGGTGATGGCGGCCATGGTGCCGGTGCCGGTAAGCTCGGCCTCGCGTCCGGTAGCCTCGTCACCGGCGCGCAGCAGGAGCGCGACGATGATAAAGCTCGCCAGCAGCGAGGAGCCGCCCTGGCTCATAAAGGGCAGGGTGACGCCGGTCAGCGGAATCAGGCGGGTTACGCCGCCAACGATCAAGAAGGCCTGGAAGCTGATGGCGGCCGTAAGGCCCGTGGCGCTAAAGGCAGCGAGGTCGGATTTAGCGCGGGCAGCCGTGGTGAGGCCACGCACGGCAAAGAGCATAAACAGGATGAGCACGGCGCCGCCGCCCAAAAGGCCCATCTCCTCGCCGATAGCCGAGAAGATAAAGTCGGACTCGACGACAGGGATGTTGTTGGCCATGCCGTTGCCGATGCCAACACCGACCAGACCGCCATCGGCAAGCGAGAAGAGCGACTGGACGATCTGGTAGCCCTGGCCCTGGGCGTCCTTAAACGGATCGACCCAAACCTGGAAACGCACCTGAACGTGCGACAGGAACTTGTAGGCGCCCACGGCTCCGACAGCTAAGAGCGCAAGGCCGATGACGACATACGAAAAGCGCCCCGTGGCAACGTAGAGCATCAGCAAGAAGATGGTGTAGAACAGCACGGCCGAACCCAGGTCGCGTTCGAAGACGACGACGAGCAGGCACACACCCCACACGGCAAACAGCGGCAGCAGCAGTCGCAGACGAGGGATCTTAAAGCCCAGGATCTTGCGGTTGGAGATGGAGAGCAGCTCGCGGTTCTCGGCCAAGTAGCCGGCCAGGAACAGCACGATAAAGACCTTGGCGAACTCGCCAGGCTGGATGGTAAAGCCCGCGATGCGAATCCACAGCTTGGAGCCCGAGATCGTGGTGCCGATAAAGATAGGCAGCATCAGCAGGATGATGCCGATGATGCCAAAGGTGTACTTGTAGCGCATGACCACGTCGAGGTTTTTGACCAGTGCGAGCGTTCCCACCATGAGCGCCACCGAGACAAACAGGATGATGAGCTGTGAGATGGCGAGAGCGGGGGCGAGACGCGTCACGAACGTGATGCCGATGCCCGAAAGTATAAATACGATGGGCAGGATGGCAGGGTCGGCACCGGGCGCCAAGATGCGCACGGCAATGTGGGCCGCGGCAAAGGCGGCAAAGAGGCCGATCGGTACGGCGAGCGTCTCAAAGGAGATGGCAGCGCCCGCGGTGAGGACGTACATCGCATACAGCAGGATGACGGGGAACGCCGAGGCGATGAGCAAGAGCAGCTCGGTGTTGCGGCGACTCATAAGCGGCACTCCCTTTCTAATTCTTATCGGAGGCTTCGGCCTCGGCGGACTGTTCGGCGGTTTTCTCGGAATCTGATTCGGAGGTCGATCCCTGATTGGTGTTGTCGCGAATCGTTTGCGCGTCGATCACCTGGCGGGTCTGCTCCTCGTCGATCTGGTGGCGGTACTTGGATATCGTGTCCTGCGCATCGTCGACACCTGTTTGCGGAATGCCCGCCTTGAGGCGGTTTTGCGTGTCTTCGGGCAGGTCGGACAGCTTGATGCTGGTTTCGCTTTCGAGCCAGTGGAGCTTGAGTCCGAGTGGCTTGCCGGGCAGGCCGCGCCAGACGGCGACATTGCCCTGGTAGGTACCCAGGTAGTACGAGCCGGTGACACCCGTGTAGGCCCAGATGCCAGCTGCCAGCACAAAGACGAGGGCCAGAATGGCGGCGATGGTAACGTTGCGGCGACGCACGCGTTGCGCCTCGCGCATGACGCCATCGTCAACCAGGTCAACGACTACTACGGTCACGTTGTCGTGGCCGCCGGCGGCAAGCGCCGCGTCCACTAGGTTGTCGACGCAGATTTGCGCGGTTGAGGACTGCGTGGCGATGTTCTCGATATCGCTATCGGGAATCATGCTCGAAAGGCCGTCGGAGCACAGGATCAGGCGGTCGCCTTCCTCGATATGCAGAGTGAAGTGGTCGGCATACATGGCGGGGTCCGAGCCCAGTGCGCGGGTGATGACCGAACGGTTGGGGTGGACGCGAGCCTCGTCTGCCGTGATCTCGCCGGCGTCCACGAGTTCTTCCACATAGGAGTGGTCGCGGGTCACGCGGATGAGCGTGCCCTCGTGGAGTAGGTAGGCGCGCGAGTCGCCCACGTGGGCGATGGCGAGCGTGTCGTTTTCGATATAGGCGCAGGTGGCTGTGCAGCCCATGCCGGGCTTGCCCAGGCCGTTCAGGGCCGCCTCGATTACGGCGGCGTTGGCTGCCTCGACGGCTGCGGCCAGGCGCGCTGCGTCGGCGGACTGCGGGGCCGTCTTGGCAATAGTCTCGACGGCGATGGAAGAGGCTACCTCGCCGGCGGCGTGACCGCCCATGCCGTCGCATACGCAAAAGAGCGGCGACTGCACCAGGTAGGAATCCTCATTGTGCGGGCGCACACAGCCAACGTCGGAGCGGGCGCCCCACATGAGTTGCGTGGTGGTGCCGGCATCATAGGTCGAGTCGGTCTCGATGCGTTCCTCGGTCAGGGGCTCAAAGCTCATGGTCGAGCCGGGGTCTTTGAGCTTGGCCTCAACGGCGGCAACGTCGATCTCGGCGGTGTCACCGGGAGAGACGGTGTCGGTCTCGGCGTTTGATTCGGAATCGCCGGTGTCCGGGGAGTCGGACTCCTCGGAAACGCGGGCGGTCGACTCGTCGTCTTGTGGGCTGACGTCTATAGGCTCGGGCGCCGGCGTAGACGCGGGCGCAACCTCGGATGCCGGGGCTATGGGAAACGCCGGCGCGG
>CAVEET010000104.1:0-12234 GCA_963614835.1 Bulleidia sp.
TTCGTGGGGTGTTCTGTTATGAGCAAGCTGTCTCCCGCGCGCAAGCTTGCGCTCGATGTGCTGATGGAGGCCGATCGCCGCGGCATGTATGCGCGTGACGTGCTGTCCTCTCGCGCATCCGCCAAGGCTATTGACCAGCGCGATTCCGCTTTTGCCGCTCGCTTGGCGCTGGGTGTCGCCGCCACGCAGGGTATTTTGGACGAGCTTCTCGATCAGTTTCTCGATAAGCCTAAAAAGGTTGCGCCGCGTGTTCGCATGGCGCTTCGTATCTCGGCCTTCGAGATGCTCTATCTGCATACGCCTGGCCGTGTTGCGGTGAGTCAGGGCGTTGAGCTGGTGCGCAGCGGAGCTAAGTCTGCCTCAGGTTTGGCCAATGCCGTGCTGCATAAGGTCGCGGACAACGTTGAGGACTTTGCCACTGCGTCCGATGTAGACGAGTCTGAGCGACGCTTGGTTCGCCTGTCGCGCCTGATGGGTCTACCGCGTTGGCTTTGCGCTCGTATTATGGCCTCGTTCGATACGCCCGAGGGTGCGCTCAACTTTGCTGGCAATCTGGCGCCGGCGCCGCTTGCGCTGCACGAGAACGCGTTTGCGACCAAGGCTGACTCGTATATCTCGCAGCTCGTCGCGTCTGTCTTCCCGGGCTGCCATGCCCCGGTTGATGCCCAGGTTACCGTTGCTTCGGGTGTGTTTGAGCGTGCTGCCGCGGTGGCGTCTGATCTCAACGCGCAGCTTATCGCCACGGCAGCCACGCGCCCTGGAAGCTGCCTTGAGATTGGTGCCGGTCGTGGCACCAAGACCTATGTGATGATGTGTCAGGCCAAGCGTGCGGGCTATGGGCGTCAGCATACGGCGCTTGACCTGCATGATCGCAAGTGCGATCTGAATCTCGCTCGCCTGCATAAGGCCGGTATTCAGGGCGTTCGTACGGTTTCGGGTGATGCCTGCGAGCTTGATGCGGTGCTCACATCGTTTGATGCCATGCTTGGCGAGCCGGTTAAGTTCGACACGGTCTTTATCGATGCGCCGTGCTCGGGCACCGGAACCATGCGTCGTCATCCCGAGATCCCGTGGCGTCTGACCGAAAAGGATGTGACGGTTGAGCTGCCCAAACTACAGTTGTCGATGCTCAAGGAAGCCGCCGCGCGCGTGGCTGCCGGCGGCGAGCTCATCTATGCGACGTGCTCGGTCTTCGACGAGGAGAACACGCAGGTGGTGGATGCTTTCCTGAACTCTCCCGAGGGCGCCGGCTTTAGCCTGGAGCCGCTCTCCGGGGCGCAGATTCTGCAACTCCCTGAGTTCGATCAGGCCAAGAAGCTCGTATCCGTACGCCAGAACGATCGTGGCCTCTTCCAAAGTGTGCCGGTAAACGCCGACTCCTACGACGGCCACTTCTGCGCCCGCCTGGTCCACAAGTAACGACTAAGTTGCGGTGAAATAAGGATTGAATAGCGGCTTCTACCCACCAAACAGTCCTTATTTCACCGCAACTCATAAGGAAACCTGGGTAGCTAAAGAAACAGCCCCGCGATCGGTTTCGATCGCGGGGCCGCGTTGTTCCTAGTGACTGTGCGGGCAGTTGGCGCAGCAGCCACTGGTGGCGCTGGTGCTGGAGCCGCCGCTTCGTTGATCGGTGTTGTAGAAACCGCTGCCCTCGAATTTAATGCCGCTGGCCGAGAACGTCTTGGCCGCCGGGGCACCGCAGCTGGGGCACACGACCTCGGGAGTCTCGGACATGGGATGCTCAACCTCAAACACGTTGCCGCAGCTCGAGCACTTGTAATCGTAGCGCGCCATAATACTTCCTTTTCAGCACAAAGCGGGCAGATTACTCTGCCCGCAAAAATTCAAACGTCTGTAACTGTACCCTACTTCGGGGGTTTTATCACGCTTCGCCCCAGAATCTATGGTTGTTGCGCAGGAGCTGTGCGGTTTTGTCCTCAGCGGCTGCAATGTCTGCCTCGTCAGCCTGCCAGGTCCAGTTGCCCGTGGCCACGCCCGGAACGTTCATGCGCGCGTCGTCGCCAAGCCCCAGGATATCCTGCAGCGGTATCATCACCAGGGGAGCGTCGCTTGCCAGCGCGTCGCTCATCAGCTTGGCCGCCAGCTCAACACCGCTCGGCTCGTCGCCGCCGGCAAAGGAACGCGTACACCAGCCTGCGAGCGTCGACGTGTCGTGCGTCGAGGTGTACAGAATTTTGCCAGGCGTGGGATGCACACCGCAACGAACGTCGTAGTCGCTAAACTCCAGCACGTCCATGCCGGGGAAGCCGCAGGTCGAAGCCATGGCGCGAACACCGGGCGTCAAATAGCCCAGGTCCTCAGCGATAAAGTTGAGAGGACCCAGCTCGTCATAGGCGGTCTGGAACAGGTCTTTGCCCGGTCCTGCCAGCCAGCGGCCGTCGGCGCAAGCCTTGCCCGCGGGGATACTAAAGTAGCTGTGGAAGCCCAGGAAGTGATCCAGACGCACGCGGTCGTAGAGCGAGAACGCGCGGCGCAGGCGATCCATCCACCAACTATAGCCGTTCTGCTTCATGTGGTCCCAGCGGAACGTCGGGTTGCCCCACATCTGGCCCTCGGGCGCAAAGTTGTCGGGCGGCGCGCCGGAAATCTCAATCGCCTTGCCGGTATCGGACAGCCAGAAGTTCTCGGGTTCGCTCCACGCGTCTGCCGAATCGTCGGACACGTACATAGGAATATCGCCGATAACCTCGATGCCCTTCTTGTGCGCATAGTTCATGAGCTCGCACCAAGCCAGGTCAAAGCGGTACTGCATGTACGCCTGAAGCTCGGCCTCGTCGTGGAAACGCTTGTCGTCGATCAGATGCTCGTTGTAGCGTGCGACATCGGCCGGCCAATCGTGGCGCGACTCGCCCTCAAAGTACTTCTTAACGGCCATGTAGACGCAGTACTTCTCGAGCCAATCGGCATTGCGATGTTTAAACGCGGTGTACAGCGGATCGGCATCCTCCCCGCCGCGGGCCTTCCAGGTCTCAAAGTCGGCTGCCAGCTCCTCGTGGCTCTCGGGTAGCAGGTCGATATTGCCTGCAAAGGCCGAAGGACCGGCGTAGGGGGAGCGGAAGAAGTCCGTGGGATTGACGGGCAAAACCTGCCAGTAGCGCATGCCCATGGCGGCCAGATGGTCGATAAAGCGACGCGTGGGCGCGCCGATCGTACCGGGCTTGCCGTCATCGGTCGGCACCGATGTGATATGGCACACAACACCCGCACCGTGATCGAGCGGCTCCTGCAGGCGCTGCTCGGCGTGGTGATAGATGATCGACGAACCCAGCGGATACAGATCGAGCGTGACCGTGCCGTTGTGGATCTCGCACTCGTGACCGCTGATCACATCGCTCGCGCATTCGCCGAGCGCCGGAATCGTCACGCGGTGTGAATTGCGCAGGCTGCGGTTGATGATGACGGTCGCAGACTCGCCGTCTTTGCCCGTACGGTTGTAGGCCAGCACCTCGTCATTGAGCGCGAAGGCCTTGATCTCGCCATCGATCATAAACGGTAGCGCGCGGCGCACGGCCGAGGCATTCTTGACGATCGCGAACGTATCGAAGTCGTGCAGGTTTTCCTTGGTCGGCATGGTGCGGCGATTGCCCGGATCGGTGAGACCCTCCAAGCCGTACTCGTCACCGTAATAGATTGAGGGAACGCCCGGGAACGTCATCTGCATGAGCGTCGCCAGCCAAAAGCGGCTCTTGGCCAGGCCCATGGAGTTCTCGTCCAGGCGCCATTTGCTGCGCTCGCTCTCGGGCAGCTGCGACTCGTCGGGGCCACCGCCGAGCACCGAGATAATGCGCGGGCGGTCGTGGCTCGACAGCAGATTGAGCGCGCAGGATAATGCCTCGCGCGGGTAGTTCTCGCGCAGGGTCTCGATATCCTCGGCAGCTTGGTAGGCGTTTTTGTAGCCCATCAAAAAGCCGATGACCATGTCGCGGAAGGGGTAATCCATGGCCGAGTCGAGCTCGGAGCCTTGCAGATAGCGACGCAGATGGCCGTAGCTGATCTTGTTGGAGGCATCTTCCCAGACCTCGCCGAGCAGCAGCGCGTCGGGCTTCTCGGCGAGCACGGCCTTTTTGATCTCGGTCAGGAAGTCATCGGAAAGCTCGTCGGCCACATCCAGGCGCCAGCCGTGAGCGCCGGCGCGAAGCCATTTACGAATGACGCCGTCCTTGCCCAGGAGCCGCTCGCGCACCAGTTCGGAGCTCTCATTGATGGCGGGCATATTGCCCACGCCCCACCAGCAGTCGTACGAGCCGTCCTCGTGGAAATAAAACGCATCGCGCCACGGCGAATCCTCGCTCTGCCACGCGCCCACGCCGGGGTAGTTGCCGTAGCGGTTGAAGTAGATCGAATCGTCGCCCGTGTGGTTGAACACACCGTCCAGAATAATGGAAATGCCCAGCTTCTCGGCCGCCTCGCACAGCTCAGTAAAGTCCTGCTCGGTGCCCAGAATCGGATCGATCTTGGTGTAATCGGCGGTGTCGTAGCGGTGGTTGCTCGCGGCTTCAAAAATGGGGTTGAGGTAGATGGCTGTAAAGCCCAGCTCGGCGATTCGAGGCAGGTCTTCCTGGATACCCTTGAGCGATCCGCCGTAGAAGTCCCAGGTCTTGATGGAGCCGTCCTCGGCGCGCTCGTACACAGGCGGCTCGTTCCAGTCCTCGACCATCCGGCGCTGGATTCCGTTGCGCGGTTTTTCGACCTCGGCCAGCGTGCGCTCGCGCCAGTGCTCGTCGCGGGCATAGCGATCGGGGAAGATCTGGTAGACCATACCGCGCTCGTACCACTCGGGTCGAACTTCGCGGTGCTTGTAGACGGTGACCTGGAACGACGGCACCTCGGCGTAATCGTAGGTTACGCCCTCGCCGCCGGTGCGGCCCTGCGGTGCGCCCAGGCGAACCGCAGGCTGGCCCTCGATATTGCAGATAAAGCTGTACCAGATAAGACAGGGTTCGGTGCACTCAAGCTCTACAGTAAATATGCCGTCGCCCTCATGTGTCATGGGATACCGAGACTCACCGATTTCATCGACCCAGGTGCGCAGCGTAAGCGTTGCCTGCGCGGGATCGGCATCCTCCAGAATCACGGAGAGCGAAAGGGTAGTTCCTGTGGTCACAGCGCCAAACGGAGTGCGAAACTGCGGCAGACGGCTGTTGTGTATCAATCTCATAGTACGGTCCAGTTCAATAGAATCATGGCCTGCTGGCCATGGGCTTTACGCACAGGATGTAAGTATATCTGTTGTACACAGGCTGTATAAACAACATCCGTTTACCATCGGCGAACGGTTGTCCTAGAAAATCGTTTTACCAACTACCTACAGAGAAGGGGCGCCCGGTTGGAGCGCCCCTTGCATAGGGTTTGATGAGGTTTTGGATCGTATGTGGGCTAGCGGCGCTTGCGGGTGGCCGTTGCCTTGCGGACGGACGTCTTCTTGGACGGGGCCTTTTTCTCTGCCGGAGCGGCGGGGGAGACCGGGGTCTCCTTGGCAGGCTCGGGCTTAGCCTCTGCCTTCGGGGCGGCCTTGACCTCAGCGGTCTTCGGCGCCGGCTTGGCCTTTACCTCAGCCTTGGGCTCCACTTTGGCAGCAGCGGGCTTAGCCTCTGCCTTGGGAGTTGTGGCCTTTGCCGTGGTCTTCTTGGCCGTCGTTGTAGTGCGCTTGCGTGTGGTGGTCTTGGCGGCCGGCTTGGCTTCGACGGTTGCCTCGGCCTTGGTCTCGGCGGGCGTCTCCTCGACCTTGACGGCTGGCTTTGCGGCTGCCTTGGTCGTGGCGTCCTTCGTGGTCGTCGGCTTCGTTGCCGTGGTCTTCTTGGCTGCCGTTGCCTTCTTGGTGGTCGCGGCCGTCTTCTTGGCAGCAGTCTTCGCCGGAGCCTTTGCCGCAGGCTTAGCCTCGGCGGTGGCAGTCTCTGCCTTTACCTCGGGAGCGACCTCGGCCTCGGCGGTCTTCTTGGAAGCGGCGGTCGTACGCTTGCGCGTAGTCGATGCCTTGGCAGTAGTTGCCTTAGCGGCGCTAGTCTTGCTAGCAGTGGCCTTCGTGGTCGTGGCCTTCTTAGCCGTCGTCTTGCGGGTCGCGGTCTTCTTAACTGCGGGCTTTGCAGCGGGCTTGACCTTGGCCTCTGCCTCAGGAGCAATCTCAGCCTTCACCTCAGGCTCGGCCTTTGCGGGCTCAGCCTCAACCAGCTTCTCCTCGGCCTTGGGCTCGGGCTCGGCCACAACCTCGGGCTCAGCCGCAGCCTCAACCACAGCCGTCGGCCTCTCAATCTCTGGATGCATAAAGAAGTACAGGTCCAGATACTTGTCGGCCGAGCGCGTCCAGCTAAAGTCCTGGCTCATAGCCTGCGTGACCAGCTGGTTCCAGGCATCGCGGTTATCCCAGAACAGACGCGCCGCGCGGAACACCGCATCGCCCATCTCGTCGCCGTTAAAGTTGCTAAACGAGAAGCCCGTGCCCTCGCCGGTAAACTCGTTGTACGGCTGCACGGTGTCCTTCAGGCCGCCGGTCTCGCGCACGATGGGCAGCGTGCCGTAGCGCATGGCGATGATCTGCGACAGGCCGCAGGGCTCAAACTTCGAAGGCATCAGGAACATGTCAGCGGCGGCATACATGCGCTGTGACAGCGCAGGATCGAACTCGATGCGTGCGGCCATGGTGCCGGGGTACTTGTCCTGGAAATAGCGCAGGCCGTCCTCGTAGTCGCGGTCGCCGGTGCCCAGCACCGCCACCTGCACGCCGCCGGCCAGGATGCGGTCGAGCGCGTACATGACCAGGTCCATGCCCTTCTGGCGCGTCAGGCGCGTGACCATCACCATGAGCGGACGGTCGTCGCGAACCTCGAGCCCCAGCTCTTCCTGCAACTTGGCCTTGCACACGGCCTTGCCGGAACGGTCCTCGACGGTGTAGTTGGCGGCAATGCGCTTGTCGGTCGCCGGATCAAAGCCCGCGACGTCGATGCCATTCAAAATGCCCTGCAGCGCATAGGAGCGCTCGCGCAGAACGCCGTCCAGGCCCTCGCCAAATTCTGGCGTCTGGATCTCGTTGGCATAGGTAGGGCTCACCGTGGTGATGGCGTCGGCATAGCGCAGCGCGCCCAGCATGTAGTTGATGCTGCAGGCGTCGCAACGCAGCTGCGAGGCGGCTGCGGGAATATGCGCCACACCCAGGATGTCCTCCATCACGGTATCGCTAAACTGACCCTGGAACGCCACGTTGTGGATCGAGAACACGGTCTTGACGCGGTCGTACAGCGGCAGGCCCTGGTAGAACTCGCGCAAAAACACGGGCGCCAGTGCCGTCTGCCAGTCGTTGCAGTGCAGGATGTCGCACTCAAAGCCGGCCGGCAGGTGCTGCAGGCTCTCGGTGATGGCCTTGGAAAAGAACGCAAAACGCTCTCCGTCGTCAAAGAAGCCGTACGGATAGTCGCGCGCGAAGTAGCGCTCGTTGTCGATGAACATATAGGTGACGCCGTCGTGCTCGAGCTTCTCGAGTCCGCAGTACTCATTGCGCCAGCCCAGGCTCACGTAAAAGTCGGAGAAGTGCTCCATCTGCGCCTTGTACTCGTCCTTGATGGTGGCGTACTTGGGTACCATCACGATGACTTCGGCGCCGGCGCGCACAAGCGCCGCAGGCAGCGAGCCCGCTACGTCACCCAGGCCACCGGTCTTCACAAACGGCGCGCACTCGGCCGAGGCAAACACGATCTGCATCTTTTTGCTGGAATCAGCCATATTGTCTCCCATGTTGCAATTCGAGAATAGCCGCCTGGCGCTAACCGGGCGGCTATTCTACATGTTACGAGCGATATTGCGGTGCCAACGTTAACGTACGATGGTGGTATCGGAAGTTAACGGAGCCTTGCCCAGCACCAGGATATTCTCGGGCGTGCCGCGAAGCTCGGTGTTGGTGGGAACCACGTTGTTCTTGTCCAGGATGGCGTTCTCAACGCGGGCGCCGCTCTTGATGATGCAGCTCTGGTTGATGATCGAGTTGGTCACCGAGGCGCCTTCCTCAACCACGACGCCGCGCGACAGGATCGAGTTGCGCACGGTGCCCTTGATGATGCAGCCGGCCGAGATGATCGAGTTGCAGGCGTGGCTGCCGGTCGCGTAGCGCGAAGGCGGCACGTCGTGGGCCTTGGTCAGGATCGGGCGCTCGGGGTCGAAGAGCTGGTCGGCCACGGTCTGGTCGAGCAGGTCCATGCTGCGGCGATACAGCGACTTCTCGCTAAACACGCCCACGACCTCGCCCTTGTACTCGTAGCTGCACACGTCGATGTTGCCAAAGTCGCCCTGGAGTGCCTCGAGCAGGTCCAGATAGTCGGCGGCCTGGTAGTGGTCGATGATCTCGAGCAGCGTTTCGCGGTTGACGATGCAGCAGTCCATAGAGGCGTTGTCGCCATACACGACACCGGCGCTCACGCCCGTCAGGCGGCCGTTCTCGTTAATCTGCAGCTTGGTCTCGTCATCGACGTTGCGCGTGGCCTTGCAGTACACCACGGTCATCTGGGCGCCGGAGTTCTCGTGCGCGTCGATGATGGTGTTGAGGTCCATGTTAAAGATGATGTTGGTGCCCATCATCACGACATAGGGCTTGTCCGAGCGCTGGAACAGCGTCTTGTTGGAGATGATGTCGCGCAGCAAGAAACGCATGCCGCCCTTGGTGGTGCCATACGCGTTGCCGGGGACCATGAACAGGCCGCCCTTCTTGCGGTCCAGGCCCCAGTCCTTGCCCGAGCCCACGTGGTCGATCAGCGAGCGGTAGTTGCCCGGCATGACGACGCCGACGGTCTTGATGCCGGCATTCATCATGTTGGACAGCGGAAAGTCGATCAGGCGGTAGCGGCCCAAAAACGGAACGGACGCGATGGGGCGATCCTTGAGCAGTACGCTGCCGTAGGTCGACGAGTAGTTAGCGGTGATATAACCGATGGCCTTGCGATTGATCATCGGATCATTCCCCCTTCCCGATAACGACGTCATTTCCAACGACGGCCGTATCCTTGGTGGTATCGACAGAGCCGAGCTTCACGCCCTCTTCGACCGTGGAGTTCTCGCCCAAAATAGCGCGGCAGATGTGCGCGCCGCTCTTAACGTGCGCACCCGGCAGCAGCACGGAGTCCTCGACCACGGCGCGCTCCTCGATGATGACATCGGTCGAAAGAATCGAGTGGCGAGCGGTGCCGTAGATCTTGCAGCCGTTGGAGACCAGGCAGTCGTCCAGGCGACCGTCCGGGCCAATGTAGTGCGGCGGACGCGTGGTGATGTTGGACATGATGGGGAAGTGCTTGTCAAACAGATCGAACTCGGGGTTGTTGCCCAGCAGGTCCATCGAGGTTTCGTGGAAGCTGGCGATGGTGCCGACGTCCTTCCAGAAGCCGTGGAACTCGTAGCTGTACAGGCGCTTGTTCTCGCCGAGCAGCTTGGGGATGATGTCCTTGCCAAAGTCGTGGCTCGAGCGCTGGTCCAGAGCGTCCTCCTCGAGCGCCTCGATCAGCACGTCGGCCGAGAAAATGTAGATGCCCATGGAAGCGAGGTTCGAATCGGGCTTATCGGGCTTCTCGGTGAACTTGGTGATGCGGCCGTCCTCGGGGTCGGTGGTCAGGATGCCAAAGCGGCTGGCCTCCTCCCACGGCACGGGCATGACGCTCACCGTGAGGTCGGCGTTGTTCTCAATGTGCGTTTTGAGCATCTTGCGGTAGTCCATGCGATACAGGTGATCGCCCGAAAGAATCAGGACGTACTTGGGGTCGTTGGCCTTGATGTAGTCGAGGTTCTGCGTAATGGCGTCGGCCGTGCCCGCATACCAGGCGCCGCCGGTCTGCGTCTCGTACGGCGGCAGGATCGACACGCCGCCGTCACGGCTGTCCAGATCCCAAGCCTCGCCGGAGCCCACATACGCATGCAGCAGGTAGGGGCGGTACTGCGTCAGAACGCCCACCGTGTCGATGCCCGAGTTGGAGCAGTTGGAAAGCGAGAAGTCGATAATGCGGAACTTACCACCAAAGCTAACCGCCGGCTTGGCGATCTTTTGGGTGAGTGCCCCCAATCGGCTGCCCTGTCCTCCTGCGAGGAGCATCGCGATGCATTCTTTCTTACTCATCGATTTCTCCTTCTGTCATCGATGTTTCTAACCCATTAGCGACGGGCGCGGCGCTCGGGCGCGCCCGTCGAGTAATGCCGTGCTGGCATAAGGGAACTCGCGCGCCTTTACGCGTGCCAGATCTCGTCGCGGTACTCGCGAATGGTGCGGTCGCTCGAGAACCAGCCCGAGGAGGCGGTGTTGAGCAGCGCCTTACGGTTCCAGGTCTCCTGGTCGCCGTAGCTGCCCGTGAGCTTCTCCCATGCGTCGACGTAGCTGCGGAAATCGGCCATGACCAGGTCGGGGTCGTTGTTGTTCATGAGCTCATTGTAAATGCTCTCGAAGTTGCCCGAAAGGCCCGCAAAGGTGTTGTCCTTGAGCTCGTCCATCACACGGCCCAGACGCTCGCGGTCGCCGTTGAGGGTATCCCACGCAAAGTAGCTGTTGGATGCCCAGAGCTGCTCGACCTCGGGAGCGGTCAGGCCAAAGATGGCCTCGTTCTCGCGTCCGGCCAGGTCGGCGATCTCGATGTTGGCGCCGTCGAGGGTGCCCAGCGTAATGGCGCCGTTCATCATGAGCTTCATGTTGGACGTGCCCGAGGCCTCCTTGCCGGCCGTGGAGATCTGCTCCGAGATCTCGGCGGCGGGGTAGATGAGCTGGGCGTTGCTCACACGGAAGTTGGGGATAAAGCAGACCTTCATGACCTCGTTGACGCGGGCATCGTTGTTGATGACCTCGGCGACGGAGTTAATGAGGCGGATGGTCTCCTTGGCGAAGGTGTAGCTCGAGGCGGCCTTGCCGCTAAAGATGAAGGTCGTCGGCGTCACGTGGAAGTTGGGATCGGCGATGCGACGGTTGTAGATGTCCATCACCTTCATGATGTTCATGAGCTGGCGCTTGTAGGCATGGAAGCGCTTAACCTGAACATCGAAGACGGTGTTGGGGTCGATGACCAGACCGGTCTCAGCCTTAACGTAGGCGGCCAGGCGCTCCTTGTTGGCACGCTTGGAGGCACCCACGGCCTTCAGGAACTCGGTGTCGTCCTTAAACTCCTTGAGTTTTTCCAGCTCAAAGGCATCCTTCAGCCAGCCGTCGCCAATGGCCTCGGTCACGAGCTTGGCATAGGTGGGGTTGGCCTCGGCAAAGAAGCGACGGTGCGAGATCCCGTTGGTCTTGTTGTTGAACTTCTCGGGCGACAGGGCATAGAAGTCCTTGAGCACGATGTTCTTGATGATGTCAGAGTGGATCTTGGCCACGCCGTTGACGCTATGGCTGCAGATCACGGACAGGTTGGCCATGCGAATCTCGCCGTCCCACAGGATGGCGGTCTGGCGCAGACGCTCCTGCCAGCCCTCCTGCGTGGTGTCGAACGACTCATGCCAACGACGGCTGATCTCGTCGATGATCTGATACACGCGGGGGAGGAGCTTGGAGAACGTGCCGATGGGCCACTTCTCCAGGGCCTCGGGCAGAATGGTGTGGTTGGTGTAACTCACGACCTGCGTCACGATGTTCCAGGCGTCGTCCCACTCGAGCTTCTTCTCGTCGATGAGGATGCGCATGAGCTCGGGGCCGCACATGGCAGGGTGGGTATCGTTGGTATGGATGGCCACAAACTGCGGCAGCAGCTCCCAGTTCTCGCCGTGCTCCTTCTCAAAGGTGTCGAGCAGGCTGTAGATACCGGCCGAGACAAACAGGTACTCCTGCTTCAGGCGCAGCAGACGGCCGTGCTCGCCGGCGTCATTGGGGTAGAGGATGGCGCTGATGGCCTCGGCCTCGGCGCGCTCGGCATCTGCCAGGGCGTAGTCGCCGCGGTTGAAGGCCTCCAGATCGAAGTGCTCCTCGACCGGCTCGGCGGCCCAGACACGTAGCTTGTTGACGGTCTCGCCGGCATAGCCCACGACGGGGATGTCGTAGGGAACGGCCAGGATATCCTGCGTGTCCACCGTGCGGTAGAACGTGCGACCGTTCTCCTCAAAGCCCTCGACGCGGCCACCAAACTTAATGGTCACGGACTTGTCCTGACGACGAACCTCCCAGGGATAGCCGTGGGTGAGCCACTCGTCGGTGGCCTCGACCTGGCTGCCGTTGACGATCTCCTGCTTAAAGAGGCCGTAGCGGTAGCGCATGCCGTTGCCGTAGCCGGC
>CAVEET010000105.1:0-5370 GCA_963614835.1 Bulleidia sp.
CGGTCGCATTGCGCGCCGTAAGCATGGCGGCAACAGGACGCCCGATCACCAGCGAACGCCCGGCCACAGCAACCTTAGTTCCATCCAGCTCAACACCGTAATGGTCCAGCAACGCTAACACTGCCTCGGCCGTGCAGGGAGCAAAACCCTCGCCGCGCCCCGAAAGCGTGGTAAGCAGCGAAGACGGCGTCATGGAGTCAACGTCCTTGGCGGGATCGAGCGCTGCGGCGACGGCGTTCTCGTCAAGGCCGGCGGGCAGCGGGCGGAACATCAGACAGCCATGAACAGCCGAATCAGTATTGATGTCCTCGATGGCCGCCAGCAGCTCGTCCTGCGAAACATCGGCAGGAAGCAAAACGCGGCGCGCCTCAATGCCAACCTTCTCGCAGCGCTTGAGAGCGCCGCGCTCGTAGGATAGGTCGTCCTCGCGCTCACCCACACGCACGATAGCCAACGTCGGAACAACGCCCCGCTCGCGCAGCGCTGCGCAGCGAGCGGCAAGCTCCTCAGTCAAAGCACGGGCAACGGGAGCACCCTTCAGCAGTTCAACCATAGCTATCCTCTCTTCCTTGCAGCGTCGGAGGCGCGGCGCGCCAACGCATCGGCGCGCGGCAACCATGTGTCGAGCAACTCATCACACGCGGTCTCGAGCTCCTTAGCACGAACGCGATCCTTCATAGACGTGGTGTTCGCAAAGAGCGTCAAGCTCGCGCCCTGCATAGCAGCACGGCAGAACACGGCGCCGCACGCCACATCGGACAGCAGCTGACGCGAACCCTTGTCGGCCATGTCCTCGAGCAGCGCCAGCGCACGCCCGCAGGCATCCATAATGCGATACGGCGGCATAGCGGCCACATGCAGAGCATCCTGAATCGCGGTCGCTCGAGCCGGATCGTCACGCGGAATACCGTACGCCGCGGACACCCGCCCGTAGGCACGAACGTCCTCGGCAACCAACTCGACAAGCTCCTGGGCCAGCTCATCCGCCTGGGCAAACGCACGCGTCAGGTCATCCGCACGATCAGCAAACGCGGGATTGGTCGCACCGTAGCGGGCAACCATTCCGCACAGCGAGGCGCCCAGCGCGCCCACAAAGGCGCTCGCGCTGCCACCGCCGGGAACCGGCTCGCGCGCGGCAAGCGCCTCGGCAAACCCGCGGCAGGTCTTGTCCATCATCTCTTGGCTCATACGCACGCACCTTCAAGTCATATACATCGGTCGGGTGGCAACCACCGACCGACCGCATCGATCACATAATGGTGCTAAGTCTAGCCCATAAGTACTCAAGCGTCAGCGCACCTGGCCATCGCGGATTTCTATGGCACACGATAGACCATGCCAACGCAAACATGGGGCACATGGCTCAACTTTCGGGACTTCCGGACGTCACAAACTGGGACATATCTATAAACAAGGAACCTATTGGGGCAATGCCCGCGTACACGCGCCCCTTTAAAACACTGGGCGCCCAACCCCGGTGAGGGCCGACAGCATCGGCTCTCCCCTCTTTTGGACCCGCGCATATTGCCACTTGTCGGCGCAATTCCAGCCCTCAGAATGGGACACATGGCCCACCCGAGCGAGCCGCTCGCGCGTACAGTAAAGGCAGGTAATCCATGGGCGGTTACAGATCGAGGAGGACACGACCATGAAAAAGAAGGCCTTTGCGATTCTCACCCTCTGCATCAGTCTCTTTGCCGCAGTTGCCTTGGTGGGTTGCGGTGGCAGCGACGGCGCTACCGGCAGCAGTGGTGGCGGTGGAGCGGAAAAGCCAGCCGTGGATATGAGGACTGACTTCATTTGGTTTAAGGTCGAAGTCCCCGAGGGCGTCGAAATCACGGACGTCGCAGGCGATACCGCCGACAGGGCCCAGTTTAAGTTCACCGAGAGCGAGCATGCCAGCGACCGCTTCATCCCCGTCTTCGATCCTGACAAGAACGCCGATGAACTGTTTGACTACGAGGCAAAGTGGAAGGCCAACTCCGGATGGACCGAGAGCGATCCCGTTAAGTACAACGGCAAGACCTGGCGCAGCGCCTACTTTACGCACTCGGGCGGCGTGACGACCGAGTACTTCACTGACGTTGACGGCGGCAGTGTGTACGTACGTATCGACAATGTCGAGGAGCACAAGGACGCCGTCGAGACCATGATGAAGTCTCTGGAGTTTGCCGACGACATCGCCAAGGCCAAGACCGAGGCCATGGACGTCAAGCTCGAGGATATCGAGATCAAGCGCTAAGCGACTGGCGAGCACAACGGGAAACACGGACGCAGTGCAAACAAGCGACGGTATCCCAGCGCTTCGTACCCAGGGAGGGCCGGTAAGCCGACCCTCCCCATTCTTATGCCGGTAGCCGACGAACGCAGGATGCCGGGCTCCAAAACCATCCCAGACGTGATAACAGCACAAATAGACAAGTGCCCCAACACGTCCGCCCGCCGATTTATAGCGCCGCGCAGGCAATTTAAACCGGCGTCTTTAAACATCTGGGCAGTATAGTGACCAAAACAAGTGCATAACCGCACCCTGCGAACGGAGGAGATATGACCGAACACCATGCCATCAGCCGCCGCGCGTTTACGCTGGGCCTAGGGCTTGCGGCGTTGTCACCACTTGCAAGCCTGCCTGAAACCGCAGCGCCGGGCATTCCCCTGCGAACGGCATTTGCAGACAACACACCCGCACCGTCGGACAGCCTCGACAATTTCGTCATTCGCCTTCGCCCCGCGGGCTATTTTCGCACCGCGAGCGTCAACCAAGACGGCAACGTTCGCGGCAACGTCTGCCACCTGTTTAACGACGGCACGTCCAGCAAGCTCATCCTTGAGAACGTAACGACCAAGAATGACGATACAAACTGGTATGCTATCCGCACCTTGCTCAATTTCGAAGAGCATAAAAAGACGGGCTACAGCATTTGGTCGGTCGACGACGACTCGGACAAAGATGGAAAGGTCATCCACGTATGGGGCGGCGAGTATGACAACAAGCCCAGCCGCGCTTTTGCGTTCGAACGTCAATCAAACGGAACCTATATCATTCGAGACCGCACGGTCGAGAAAGAAACCGAGAAAAAAGACATTAAGTACCTGGCAATAGAATCGGACGGCAAAGACCAGGACAACAATAAGATCTGCCATAAGAGTAAGAGCATTCCGTGGGAGCTAGAACTTGTCGGTTACGACATGGGCAAGATCAATACCACAGTTAGAAGTATCGACTGGACCACGTATAGCAGCTACGTCGACGGACCATGCTGGATGAAATACGTCGACGACAACAAGTACCTCGACGAGCTGAGTATCCCGGGCACGCATGATTCGGGCACCTGCAGCGTGGACAACGACACCGAGCCCCAATCCTCACAAGCAAAGTGCCAGCAGGATTACATCCCGACGCAGTTGCTCGAAGGCATTCGCTATTTTGATATCCGACTCGGAAGGAACGACGAGAACGGCGACCCCGGTATCGACCATGGAAGATGCTACCTGCTCAAAAAAGACGGGGGCTTTATGCATCTCTCCGATGTCATCGGTTACTTCAAAACATTTTTGAACGAAAACCCGTCAGAAGCGCTCATCATGCTTGCGTCACGAGGCAACGACGAGGCTACCGACGAAAGCGTTACGACGGCTTTCGCCAAGGTTATGCACGATAATCCCGATCTGTTCTACACGTCGAGCCGAATCCCCACACTGAACGAGGTGCGCGGAAAGATCGTCCTGCTGCGTCGATTTGTACTCGCCGGCAACAGCGTAAGCAGCCACACGTGGGGCCTCGATCTCACCCAATGGGACGACAAAATCAAGGCGCATTCCGGGCAGTCGATGTGCCTCGTCCAAGACGCGCGAGGCTTTGAGACTACGGGCAATGCGGGCGACAAAGAGCCCTATTGCACCAAGGTATACGCCCAGGACCATTTTGAATGCACCGGAACCGACAAGATTAGCTGGGTCGATATGGCGCTGCGAGAGACGACCAATCTCACGCGCAACAAGGTGGACGTCGAGGACAATGATGGCGCCAAGGTGCAAGTCCTGGAACGCTGCTGGTCTATCAACTACACCAGTTGCACGAATTACAAACAAGGAAGCAATCCTTTTACCGCGGCGCGAGTGGTCAACGAGCATCTGTACAAGAGCCAGTACATCAATCCCAGCGGCAGCGATAAAACAAAGTCAGATTGCCTCAAGCACGTTGGCATTATCGCGTCCGACTTTGTCGATTCGGCACTGGCCCGGAGCATCTACCAACGCAATTACGACGCGAAGCACAAGCCAACAGTTTCATGCTGCCTCCCGGACCGCATGCACATGACGTATGGAGACTCGCTGAGCGATGCCTCGCTCCAAGATGGCAAGACCGTTGGCGAGGGCCATTTCCGCCTTGTCGACAGCAGCAACGTACTCAACGTGGCCGCTTCTGGCAGCGCGTTTGCCATCGAATACGTGGATGTCGACGCCCTGGGCAACGAGACCGTTACGGGGCTGCAGGGCTCTGTGCCCATCGATATCGATCGACGCGCGCTGACGCCCCATTTTGAGGGACTCGAAGGCCTTAAGGCCGGCGAAGACGTGCGCGCCAAGATTGCGGCATCACTCGAGGGCAAGCTCGAAACCGATGCCTGCACGGCCCAGCTCGAGTTTGTGCACGACGCGAACGGCGCTCCGGGCACGGCAATGGCCGAGGGCGAAACATTTGCCGCAGGGACGTACTGGGTGCGCGCGAAAGACCTTTTGGGCGACGCGGCACAGAACTACATGCTCGCCAGCGATGGAGCCGTAAGCTTTACCGTAGCGGCCTCGGGCAGTGCAGGCGGCACCGGCAGCGGCACGGGTTCCAACGCAGACGGCGCCGACAAGAACGGCGGCGGCAACAAGAGCAAGGACTCGGGCGGAAAACTCGCCGACACGGGCGACGGCTCTGGTATCGCCGCCGGGCTCGCCGCTGCCGCCGTGGCGACAACGGTCGCTGGCGCGGCAAAGCTTGCCAGTGACCGCGAAGACAGCGAAGGCGCTAGCGAATAGGCAAGCCGGCCTTTTAAACACATCGACTCAATCGGGAGCGTAGGACACCGTTCTGTGCCCCCGATTTTTACCTTGGCCCGAACGCCGCTATCGGCTACATCACCATGTTCAGCGCGTTCACAAATTCCTGGGCCTTCGCACGGCTACTCAGGCTAAAGACGCAAGCGGTCAACAGTCGATTGCGCAGAAAAACGTCGCGGCCCTTGATCCTGTTGACCCCCGTGATGTCCTTAAGATAGACAATCTCGGTGTGCTTGCCACCAAAAGTGCCCTTCTTGAGCACCTCGATACGATTGGGGTAGATCTTAACGTCTTTAAACCTACCCGAACCTTTGTCCT
>CAVEET010000106.1:0-5751 GCA_963614835.1 Bulleidia sp.
GATTAAAGATTCGGATGTGACATCCTTAAAGCATACAAAGGTGACGCCGCCCAGCAGATAGCCCAGCTGCGCATCGGGCACACGCACAAACTCAATCAAAAAGCGAACGATGCCGTAACCCATCACAAAGACGCCCATAAACGTGCCTTGAGGCAGTAGCGGCTTTTTGCGGCTGAGCACCTGCAGAATGCAAAAGAGCACGATGCCCTCAAGAAATGCCTCGTAGAGCTGGGAGGGGTGACGCGGCATCTCGCCCGCAGTCCCGCCAAAGACCACGCCCCATGGCAGATCGGTCGGCTTGCCCCACAGCTCTCCGTTCACGAAGTTGGCGCAACGTCCCAGGCACAGCGCCAGCGGCGCGCCTATGACGGCAAGGTCCGCCAAAGTCCATGCGTCGAGCTTATACATGCGGCACACGAGCACGCCGCCGATGATGCCGCCCACCAGGCCGCCATGGAAGCTCATGCCGCCTTCATTGGTGGCAAAGATCTCGAGCGGATGCGCCCAGTAGTAGCCGTCGCCGTAAAAGATGACGTAGAACAGGCGGGCGCCAATGATAAGGCCAAAGACCACGCCGACCACGACACTCGTCAGGTCATCAATCGTGATGTTAAAGCCCCAGCGATGCTGGGTGCGGTACATGACGACCGCCGTGAGCAGGGCGCCGACCACATAGGCCAGACCATACCAGTAAATCGTGATGGGCCCCGCCGAGATCGCGACAGGATCAAGCATATGGTAGAAGTCGTTGAGCATGTCGACCCTCCTACTCCCTACATACAAATGCGGCCGCGGGCCTTGCGCTCGCAGCCGCATATTTGGGCGTAACGTCTATGCGGAGTATGCCGTCCGCAGCTTTCGCATCTTAGAACGGCGCGTACTCGTCGTACAGGTCGTCGGTCTCGCCGGAGGCATTGACCTGCTCAACGCGGGTAACGCCGGGCACATGCTCCTTCAGGATACGCTCAATGCCCATGGACAGGGTCAGCGAGCTCATGGGGCAGCCGGCGCAAGCGCCCTGCAGCTCCAGTTTGACGACACCCTCGTCGTCGACGCCCACATACTCCATATCGCCGCCGTCGGCCTGCAGGTTGGGGCGAATCTCTTCAAGAACCTTCTTAAGCAGCTCTTCGTTAACAGCCACAGGGGCTCCTTTCTCACAATAACGCGGGCACGCCCGCGGACAGAAGCTATGTTACTACAGCCATGTACCCGCTCACGAGCCATCCATGCGCGCAGACGCGACTTTCACGAGTAGTCAATTTGGGACAGGGCTCTTTGAGCTGCGTTCGTCGTCAGATAGCGACAACACATATTACTGTCGAGCCTGTCCCCCGGTACCAATCTGGACATCGACGATAACCTGGCGGTAGCTGATGCCACAGGAGTCGAGAATGCGGCGGCTGATGCGTCCGTCATCGGTGTCGGCGTACTTGTTGTCCAGGTAGACGACCTCGCCCACGCCCACCTGAGCCAAAATCTTGGCGCAGTCATGGCACGGGAACAGCGTGACGTAGACCGTGGAACCCTCGAGGTCCTTGAGCGAGCCACGGTAGTTGAGCACGGCGTTGGCCTCGGCATGGACCACGTAGTTGTGCTTGTCCTGCAGCGGGTCGTCGCTCGTACCCCACGGGAAAAAGTCGTCGTTGAGCGCCGAGGGTGTACCGTTGTAGCCCACCGAAAGGATGCGGTGGTTGGTGTTGGCGATGCACGCACCCACCTGCGTGTTGGGGTCCTTGCTGCGGCGCTGCGCGGCGATGGCCACGCTCATAAAGAACTCGTCCCAGCTAATGACGTCCAGGCGCTTGCCTGACGAAGTTTGATGAAGATCGTCCGACATGACAGACACCTCCGTAATCGCAATAGTTTGACCCATTGTAGCAGGTGAAAGGTGGAGGCGTTTGTCCCACCGGCGCCCTCACTTTTACACGCGGCGGGGCTTTTGGTTGATGCGGTAGAGCTCGGCCAGTCCCCGCAACGTCAGCGCGTCGTCGACCGTCAGACTGTGACCGACCAGCGACGCAAGTGCCTCGGCATCGTCGCCGGTAATGACGATGGGCACGTTGCCTTCCCCCGCGGCCTTGGTCGCGCGCATCTCGGCGAGCACCATGTCGAGCATGCCGTCGATGCGGGCTACCTCGCCCAAGACCACGCCCGAGCGCATGGCCTCGCGCGTGTTGCGGCCGATCACATGCGTGGGCGCCGAAGGCTCGACCTGCGGCAGACGCGCCGCAGCGGCCGAGAGCGAGCGGGCGCCGAGCGCCAGACCCGGCGCGATGACGCCGCCCACAAAGGTACCGCACGCGTCGATGACCTCGATATTGGTCGTCGTGCCCAGGTCGATCACGATGCACGGAGAGCCGTAGACGGCACGGGCCGCCACGGCATCGGCGATGCGGTCGGGGCCGATCTCGGCCGGGTCGTCGTAGTGCACGGGCATGCCGGTCTTGAGGCCCGGCCCCACGGTGAGCACGCGCCCCGTGCAGGTACGGGAAAGCGCCGCCTTCCACGGGCGCTCGAGCGCCGGCACCACGCAGCTCAGCACGGCCGCCGCGGGCACGAGCGCGCCGGGCATGCCCGCATCAGCCGCCAGCGCGGCCATGACTTTAGCGAGACGCATACGCGCTTCGTCGGCCGTAATGCTCGATGGCGTCGTGATCTCGCACGTCGCAAGCGGGCATTCCTGCGCCGCGGCCGAATCCTCTGCAAACAGGCCAAAGCGAATGAACGTGTTACCCACGTCGACCGTCAATATATATGCGCACCCATTAAGCATCGTCGGCGCTCCTTTCGTCTGCCCAGCAGTATATCGCCTACCTAAACCAGTCATCCCAAAATGACTAGGTTGCGGCTATACTGATGCGCGGTCGTTTGCGAGCTCACGCGACGGCCTTTGGTAACCCGACTTCCCGCGCCGCATCCGTAGCGGCGCTCCCGGGGGAAGCGGATATACGCAAAGGAGTTCTATATGAGCAATCCCTCGAACCGCGCCTCGATGCGCGGGCAACTCACGCTGCGCGGTGTCGTCATCGGCGTCCTTGGCTGCGTGATCATCACGGCAAGCTCGGCCTACACGGCCCTCAAGATGGGCGCCCTCCCCTGGCCAATCATTTTCGCTGCCGTCATCTCGCTGTTCTTCCTTAAGCTCATGGGCAACGCCAGCCTCAACGAGGCCAACGTCACCCACACCATCATGTCCGCGGGCGCCATGGTCGCCGGCGGCCTGGCGTTTACCATCCCGGGCGCCTGGATGCTGGGCTATGCCGACCAGATCAGCTGGCTCGACATGTTTATCGTGGCGCTCGCCGGCACCATCCTGGGCCTGCTGGCCACCGCGCTCATCCACCGTCACTTTATCGTGGACGCCGCGCTTGAGTTCCCCACCGGCAACGCCGCAGCTCAGACCCTGCGCGCCACCGAGGCCGGCGGCAAAACCGGTAAGCAGCTCTTTGGCTCCATGGCCATCGCCGGCATCTATAGCGTGCTGCGCGACGCCCTGGGCGTGGTGCCCAGCATGCTATGCACGCTCAACATCCCCGGCGTGACCTTTGGCATCTACAACTCGCCCATGCTGCTGTCCATCGGCTTCCTCGTGGGCTTCGCCCCGGTCGCCTTCTGGTTTGCCGGCGCCCTGCTGGGCAACTTTGGCATCATTGTCGGCGGCACCGCTGCCGGTCTGTTTGACGCTATGACCGCACAGGGCATCGTCAAGTCCCTGGGCATGGGCCTCATGATGGGCTTTGGCGTCGCCGTCGTCCTCAAGGACATCCTGCCGCAGGTCGCCGGCATCGTCCGTGGTCTTGCTGCCGACAGCTCCACCGACACCGACGAGCAGTCGCTCATCTCGGGCTCCCTTAAGCTCGACGCCGGCATCATCGGCCTGGGCGCTGCCGCCATCGCCGTGATCGTCGCCATCGTGCTCGACCTTGGTCCCGTTCCAGCCGTCATCGTGACGCTGTTCACCTTTGTCACCACCATCATGAGCGCGCAGAGCTGCGGCCAGACGGGCATCGACCCCATGGAGATCTTTGGCCTCATCGTCATGCTCATCGTGGCTGCCTTTGCACAGATCGCTCAGGTCAAGCTGTTCTTTATCGCCGGCATCGTAGCCGTGGCGTGTGGCCTTGCGGGCGACGTCATGAACGACTTTAAGGCCGGCGCCGTGCTGGGCACCAACCCGCGTGCGCAGTGGATCGGCCAAGCCATTGGCGGCATCGTGGGCGCCCTGGTCGCCGCAGCCGTCATGGTCGCGCTCGTCACCGCCTATGGCCCAGACGCCTTTGGCCCCGACAAGAGCTTTGTTGCCGCGCAGGCAAGCGTTGTCGCCACCATGGTCTCGGGCATACCGAGCGTGCCGTGGTTCGTTGGCGGCTTTATCGCCGGCATCGTCATGTACTGGCTCGGCATTCCGGCCATGATGATCGGCCTGGGCGTGTACCTGCCGTTCTACATGTCACTCACGGCATTCCTGGGCTCCTGCGTCAAACTCGCCTACGACAAGTGGTCCGCCCACCGCGACGCCACCGCCGGTCTTTCTGACGAGGAAAGGGCTGCCAAGGACGCCGCCTTCCAGGAACAGGGTCTGGTTGTCGCCAGCGGCCTGCTCGGTGGCGAGTCCATCGTCGGCGTTATCCTGGCGTTTGTCTCCGTGGGCTTAAGCCTGCTGGGCTAAGCTGAGCAGCTGCTCGACAGCAACCATATTGCCTACGGCTTGCCCGGCCGGTAGCTTTCACGGCTGCTGACCGGGCTTTTTGATATCGAAACAAAGAAAGGCCGGCGCGCTGCGTTTAACAGCGCGCCGGCCTTATCGTTTGGCTAACGAGACGGTCCCGTTATGAATTGAAGTTCGTTGCAGAAACTACGCTCGAAACGCTACATCTGCTTGCGACGACGATCGCTCAGCGTCACACCAGCGGCCACGAGGGTGATACCGCCGATGACGAACACCTCGCCCGCAAGAGCGGAATTGTCGCCAGTCTGGGCGAGCGCGGCCGACGTTGCCTTCTTCTTGGCGACAGGAGCCTTTGCAGCAGCCTGCGCAACCTGAGCCTTGGCCTGCGGCTCAGCCTTGGGATGATACTTGTCGTACTCGGCCTGCGCGGCAGCCAGGGCATCCTTGGCATCGCCAAGCTCGGCAAGCGCGGCGGCATAGACGTCGTTGGCATCGGACAGCTTGGCATCGGCATCGCTCAGAGCAGCCTTGAGACCAGCGGCAGCATCGACGGCAGCCTTGTAGCGAGCGTAGGCAGCGTTCAGCTTGACCAGCTTCTCGTTGCCCGTCGTGCCCGCGGCAAGGGATGCCTTGTGGTCGACAGCCTCAAGATCGGCCTTGAGCGCCTCATCGTTGGCAAGCTCGGCCTTGGCCTTGACGATATCGAGGTTCGCATCGACGACGGCTTCGTTGGCGGCCTCGAGCTGCTTCTGGGCATCGGCGACACCGGCGACGGCAGCGTCATAGGCGGCCTTGGCGTCGTCGACCGCCTTCTGGGCACCGGCGAAGCGCTCGAAGGCCTTGTTTGCGGTGGCAAGCTCGTCCTCGGCGGCCTTGGCCTTCGCCTGTGCGTCGGACAGGGTCTGCGTCTTGGCGGCAACTGCCTGCTTGGCGCCCGAAAGAGCGGTCGCGGCGTGCACATCTGCGGCCTGAGCCTTGTCAACGCCAGCCTGGGCAGTGTCGTCGGCCTTCTTGGCATCGTTAAGCGTGCCCTGCTTGTTCGCAAGATCCGTCTTGGCGGCATCGCACTTGGCGGCAAG
>CAVEET010000107.1:0-8389 GCA_963614835.1 Bulleidia sp.
CGTATAGCTCATGCTTCCTCCAATTGATGGAAAAGAAAGGTGTCGTTCGCGGCGCCCCATGCGCCGTGAGCATTATCGAGTATGGATAATATCGCACTGTTGCAGCAAAGTTTCGCATAAGCCGACGAGCAGATGTTTCGTTTTGATTACGATGCAGGTAGAAGCGTTTTTGAGCACCCAACGTGCAAATCGCGTGTTTCGAAGCTGTTTCGTCCACATGTTCCAAACCACCACATTGGGCACCTTTGTGGTGGTGTTAGTGGTTAGAGGACGAGCTGATGGTAGTCGGCTGGGGTTATGCGGCCTTCGGTGGCAGCGCGGAAGGCGGCAAGCGCATCGCCCGAGAACGGCATGGCCCAGCACAGGCCGCAACCCGCGGTAATGGAGCCCGGCAATGGCATGATGCGCCCGGGCACGCCGGCATCCAGGCACAGCTGCTCGCATTCCATCACATCGAAGGTGCTGTCAAACGACACGATAATCTTGCGCTCGTGGTCGAGGGCATCACCGGATGGGCCTTCGCGGTGTGCCTCACGATACGCCGCGGCGGCCGCTTCCTCTTCCGCAGTATGCCCACAGCCACCGCAGCCGCAGGTACAGGGCTCGGAACCATCGCAAGTGCAAGGCTCTCCCGTGTCGGGGCAAATATCGTGAGACATGGCAACTCCAATCGTCTAGGCGAGCAGCTCGGCTGCCGCAAACTCCTCGGGTGTATTGACGTTTTCGAAGCAGAGCGTCGAGCCCGCGGCCTTAACGATCTGCGGCTCATCTATATAACCAGCCTGAACGCGATTGATCAGGCAGCGAATGCGTTGGCGGTCCTGGTCGAGCAACTCTTGGGCAACCGGCGCACACGCGTCACGGCGCCAGACGGCGCAAAGCGGCTCAATCCCCCGCTCCTCGCACGGCACGCACACGTCGAGCGCCTCGGCCTCAACACGATCGGCAAGCGCGCCGATCAGTTCTGGCGAGACGAACGGCATATCGCAGGCGACGATCGCCACGAGCGGCAATCGGGCCGCGGCCAACGAGCTCGCGATGCCGCGCATGGCACCAGCGGGACCGTCGACGTCCATCACCACGCGGGGGCGCAGTCCGTCAAACGTGCATTCTTCAAGGTAGGCAAGCTCGCTGGGACGCGACGTCGTCACGACCAACTCTCCGGCAACTGGCGCCAGCCGACCCAGCACGCGCTCGATGAGCGGCTCACCGCAAAACGCCATGCGCGCCTTGTCACAGCCCATGCGCGACGACAACCCGCCCGCTTGAACGACACAAGAAAGATCGGCCCGTCTTACGGTAGTCATACGGCAAACCACCCCCATCGGCATGCTCAAAACCCAACACACGAAGCCAAATACCATCGCCGATAAAGCGGGAGGCATGGCAAACCCATGCAAAAACAAAACAGCGCCTTTGCGGCACGCAGCAAGACCGCGAGCACAAAAGCGCTGGTAGCGTATGGCGGGAACGTATGTGAATCGAACACATCCAAGACGTTTTGCACGCCTCGCAACGGTTTTGAGGACCGCGGAGCCCACCGGAGCCCATCCGTTCCCAAGTGCGCCGGTATTTTACCAAACCGAAACGGCTCCATCCCAAAAAGACGAACAAGAAGTTGCGGTGGAATAGTTCCTGTATTTGCTGCCAAAGCCTCCAAATAGGAACTATTTCACCGCAACTGAGGAGGCAGGAGCGAGTGACCGGCCTAGCGCAGGGACCTCAGGCCGCCGGCATCCTTGTCGAGGACTGTGAAGCGTACGGCATCCAGGTGCTCCAAGATGCTGATGGCGCGTTTGCGCGACACGCCCAGGGCTTCGCGCAGCACGCTCGTGGTGGCTGCGCCGCCGGCTGCCTCAATGGCGGCGGCAACAAGCTCGCGCGCATGGGCCTCGGCGGCAGCGGACAGGGCAACGTCGCGCTCGACCTTAACGATCGAGCGATTGAGCGAAAGCTCGCGCAGGGCACGCGTCATGGTGTCGCGATCGAGCTGCAACTGCTCGCCCACCTCGGGCAATATCGGTGCATCGAGGCCGGCTTCGTCCAGCAAGGCAACGATACGTTCGCAGGCCTCGCGCACCACGCGTGCCGCCGCGGCGGCCGAATGCGGATCGAATACCTCGGCGCCCTCGGCGGCGCACACGCCACGCGAGCAACCCTCGGCAATCAGAGCCGAGGCAACGCCTTCATCAGCGGCAGGCCACGCAGCATGGGCAACGGCGCCAGGCGTAAAGCCCGTCTCCTTGGGAGCCGCCGCGTGCATGGCTGACAGGGTCGCCGCAAGGGCATCCATCGCTGCGTCGAGCGCGGAAGAATCTGCATACAGCGAGCCATCCGAGCCGGCAAGCTCGCACACAGCACCTCGCGCCACCAACTCGTTCAGCGCGGCATCGACTCCACCGGAAACAAGATCCAGCGCCGCGGCAACGTCGGCAGCCACGACCGGCAACGTCTGCAGCGCCAGCCACGCCTCAACACCAGCGGCGGTATCGCCGGCCTCAAGCGCCACATACAGCGCACGCTCTCCTTCGGCAAGCTCGCGCGAGCGACGGCAGCGCGAAAGCAGCACACGCCCGCCGCCAATAAGCATCACGGGCGAATAGGACAGCACCACAGCATGGTCCCCGGCACGCAGCGGCAGCGAGTTTTCCAAGCGCACCTGAACAATACGGGTCTCGCCCACCGCCATGGGGGCCTCGCCCTCCATGAACATGATGCGACCGACAACCTCGGCTGTACCCGCCATCACGTGCACACGCGCACCCGACTCGAGCACACGCAGCTTGGCTCCCTCGCGACCCAAGTAAGTGAACGTCATCATAAAGCGCAACGTCTGACCAAAACGGCCCTCCACGCCCAGCATCTCGCCACGGTCAAGCGCCGCGACACCGTCACCAACCAGGTTGAGCGCCACGCGTTGCCCAGGCAGCGCGCGCGGCGTATCGCCATGCACCTGAATCCCGCGGACACGGCAGACCGTACGCGACGGCAAAGCCATCAGCTCGTCGCCCACCGCAACCGGCGCATCGTGCAGCGTTCCCGTCACGACGGTGCCGGCGCCCTTAATCGTAAAGCAGCGGTCAATCGGCAGGCGCGGCGCGGCATCGCTCCGCTCGGCACGCTCGCGACAGGTATCCCAGCAGACACCCACCTGCTCGTCGAGCACCGCAAGCAGCCCGTCAATCCCCTCGCCCGTCTTAGACGACACGGGCACAATTGGCGCGCCCGCAAACACAGTACCCGACAAAAAGTCATCGACATCGAGCTCGGCCAGATCAACCATCTCGCTATCGGCCAGGTCGCACATCGTCAGCGCGACCACCATGTGCGTAACGCCCAGCAGCTCCAGCACATGCACGTGCTCGCGGGTCTGCGGCATTACGCCCTCAACGGCAGAGACCACCAGCACGGCAACGTCGATGCCCGTCGCACCCTGCACCATGGCGCGCAGGTAATGCGCGTGGCCCGGCACGTCGACCAGGCCGACGATCTTGCCGCTCGGCAGCGCCAGCTCGCCAAAGCCAAGCTCCACGGTCATACCGCGACGGCGCTCGACCTCCAGACGGTCGGGATTCTTGCCGGTCAGCGCCTCGATCAGTGCGGACTTACCGTGGTCAACGTGGCCCGCCGTGCCAACGATAACGGGGCACTCCACCAGCGTTTGAACCTCACTCATCAAGCAATCGCCTTCTCAACGCACGCGACGAGCGTCGATGCCGCCGTCTCGATATCGCGGTCGCCCACAAGCGTACGCACATCAAACAGAATGCGATCGTGCGAGGTTCGCGTGACGACCGGCGTGTCGAAGTCCTGGACAAGCGAGCGCTTGAGCGCGTCGACGGACAGGCGCTCGTCAACAAGACGCACGGCCACGCACATCGTGGGCAGCTCAACGGTAGGCAGCGAACCGCCACCGGGCGTCGAGGACTCCTCGACAATCTCCAACTCAACGGCGCACGGGCAACCCGCCTTATCGAGCCCGGCGGCCATGCGATCGCGGAGCTTGCGGGCACGACGCTCCAGATGAGCCTGCGGAAGCGTGAGCATGTTGAGCACCGGCACCTCACGATGGGCCACATCGGCGCCGTCCATATAAATGCGCAGTGTAGCCTCGAGCGCCGCCAGCGCGAGCTTGCCCGGGCGCAGGGCACGCATAAGCGGATGCGACCCACAGGCCTGGACCAGATTGCGACGGCCCATGATAATGCCCGCCTGTGCTGCACCGAGCAGTTTATCGCCCGAGCACGACACCAGATCGAGCCCTGCCGAAACCGAAGCCGGCGTGGTTTCTTCGCCGCCGCGCACCAAGATGTTGTCGGGCAACAGCGCGCCCGACCCCTGGTCCTCGTAGAACAGCAGGCCATGCTTGTGGGCCAGAGCAGCAAGCTCCCGAGAGCCTACCTCCTCGTGAAAGCCCTCGATGCGATAGTTGGAAGGATGGACCTTGAGGATCATGGCCGTATCGGGCGTAATAGCTTGCTCATAATCTGCCAGGTGCGTGCGGTTGGTGGCGCCGACCTCGACGAGCTTGGCGCCCGAGGCCGCCATGACATCGGGGATGCGGAAACTGCCGCCAATCTCGACAAGCTCGCCGCGGCTGACGATAACCTCTTTGCCCGCAGCGTGAGTCGCCAGCACCAGCAGCACCGCGGCGGCGTTGTTGTTGACCACGAGCGCGTCCTCGGCACCGGTGAGCGAGCGGATCAGCTGCGCGGCGTGCTCCTTGCGAGACCCGCGCGAGCAGGTGTCGACGCTGTACTCGAGCGTGCTGTAGCCGCGCGCGACCTCGGCCACGGCCTTGGCGGCCGACTCCGCGAGCGGGGCGCGGCCCAAGTTGGTATGGATGACCACACCTGTGGCGTTGACTGCGGGACGCAGGCTCGGCAGCGCGGAGCGGTGCGCACGCCACTCGATGGCCGAAGCCAGGTCGCGCCTAGAGCGCGGGGCGGCGCCGGCGCGAATGGCGGCGCGCTCCTCGTCGAGCTCGGCCGTGACGGCGGCATGTACCACCGCGTCGCAGGTCTCCCCCGCCGCCTTCACTACCGGCCACTCGGCAAGCAGCTCGTTGACGGAGGGAATGGCGCGCAGGCGGGCGCGCACCTCATCGGACATGTTCTGGCTATCGCTCATGTGCGGCCTTTCAAAACCAAAGGTGAATCAATCGTTCGAACGTCAAACTAACAGCCAATTCGATCGGCTGAGTCAATCAATAGCTATTATCCTCGCGCGCCGCGATCTTTTCCACGCGAACGGCGTTTTCCTGGGTGAGCGCGGCACCCGTCAACGGGTCCCAGCGCAGCGGCGTATGGTCGAGCGGGCCCACGCCCAAGGCTTGAGCGCCACCGGCATCGGCGCCAAACGAACGCCCGCCGGGGGCGGCCGACGTAAAGATGCACGCCGGATGCAGATACGGCGTCGTCTCCACGCGCACGCGGTCACGGCCCATATCGCTCACGAGCTCAACGACCTCGCCATCGGCGATACCCATGCGAGCGGCGACATCGGCATTCATCTGCACGGCATCCAGGTCCGATCCAGCCTCGGCGGCACCGGCCGCCGCAAGCCTTCGCGAGGTATGCGACTCAAAGGGTCGGTTGCCGCTAATGAGGCGAAACATCCCCGGGCCGGGCTCCACCATGGGCGCGATCCAGTTGGGCACACGACCCATGCCAACTCGCTCCCATACGTCGCTTGCCAGCGCAATCTTACCGCCATCCAGGGGAATCGCCGGCTCGCCCGTACGCGAGGGCAGCGCAACGCCCGTATCGGCCCAACCGCGCTCCTTAAGCGCAGCGAGGTCAATTCCAAACGACGCCACCTGGGCAGCCGCCAGATCGTCAGACGTAAACTGGAAGTACTCGCCCACGCCACACGTCTGCGCCAGACCGGCAAAAATCTCCCGACCGGGACGCGTGTCGTCATGCTGCACAGGCAGCACGGCGTTGCGGTAGAACACGCGCGCATCGTTGGCGCCTGTCACCGTTCCCACGCCGCGGTCAGCCTCCAGATACGTCACATCGGGCAGCACGAAGTCGGAAGCGCGCGCCGTCTCGGACCAGCGAATATCAATCGTCACGAGCAAGTCGAGCTGCTGCAAAATACTCAACCAAGCCTGTGCATTGCCATAGCCCGCACCGGGGTTACTGGCATAGACGATGAGCCCACGCAAATCGCCGGCAAGAATCGACTGACCGATGGTCGTGCACAGGCCGCGCACCGGATCGACCAGTGGATAGCGCTCGGACCCTAGCTTGGGCCCACGCGGCACCGGCGGCGTCGCAAAGCGCGTGGGATCGAGGTCGCCCAGTGAAAGCGGTGTGGGCGGATTGAGCGCGCCACCCGCATGTCCAATACAGCCCAGCAGCACATCGACCAAGCAGATAGCGCGTGCGGTCTGGGTGCTATTGGCATACGCAATACCGATGCCGCCATGAAAGCCCGCATCCACCACAGCGGCAGGCGCGGCGGCAGCTAGATCGCGCGCCGTGGCGACAATCTCTGCGGCCGGCACGTCGCACATCGACTCGGCCCACTCAGGCGTCCAAACAGCAGCCGCCTGCGCCAGCTCGTCAAAACCCGTGGTATAGCTGGTCACGAACTCGTGGTCGTACAAGCCATCGGCTATCAGCACATGTGCGATACCCAGCAGCAGCGCCAGATCGCATCCCGGACGCACGCGCAGCCAGCGGTCGGCAAGCGCAGCCGAGCCACTGCGCCGGGGGTCAACCACGATGATTTTCGCCCCGCGCCGGCGCGCATCGTTGAGCGCATCAACGGCCCCCATCGTCGACGAATCGACAATGGAACGTCCCAAATACATGATGCAATCGGTATGCGCCAGGTCGGAGGCGGGGCTGTAGCCCAGACTGTGCTCCCAGCCGGTAAGTCTGCTTACCTCGCAGGCGCCGTCGGCACCGTATACGTTGGGCGAGCCCAGCGCATGCATAAAACGATACGCCCAGTAACGGTCGAACGAGGGCACGCCGAGCGTCATGCCCAGCGCGCGCGGACCATGCCCGTCAACAATCCCCAAAAGGCGCTCGGCAATCTGGGCAAACGCCTCGTCCCACGAAATCACATCGAACCCCGAGCCATCAGCTCGTCGGCGCATGGGGTGCACAATGCGGTCGCGCTCGTCAAACGGCATTGCCAGGCGATGCCGTCCGCGGGCACACAGGGCACGCGCCGCGCACGGATGCCCTGGCACCGGCAACTCGGCCGCCACGCGACCGTCCTCAACTCGTGCCGCAAAGGCGCAATCGGCATAGCATCCCCCGCATGTGGTCACCACGGCGCGACCGTCACGCTTCACAGCAGATGCCATCTCGATTACCCCTTTCACAAGCCAAACACAACAGGCCAACAGCCCGGGAACGAGCCCCAGGCCAAAAAAGCCTCCCGCACGGCAACGCCCCGCGGGAGGCCCAACGTCAAACAGACGGTATCTTACGCCTCGGACTTCTTGGCGTAGACAAACCAGTAGCCGAGCGCGATCAGAACCGCGCCGCCCACGATGTTGCCCAGCGTGGCGGCGGACAGGTTAAACGCAATACCCGCGACGTTGAGCGCATCGGCGCCGGCAACCTTGGCACCATAGCCGCACGCGTGCATCACGGCACCCATGGGCAAAAAGTACATGTTGGCAACGCAGTGCTCAAAACCGCAGGCCACAAAGGCGGCGATGGGCAGCAAAATGCCCACAACCTTATCGACTACGGTCTTGCCCGCAGTGCCAATCCACACGGCCAGGCACACAAAGATGTTGCACAGGATGCCGCGGAAGAAGATCGTCGCCCAGTCGACCGTCACCTTGCCGGCGGCAACGCTCACCATGGAGTTGGCGACCGCCTCGCCGTTGAGTTTATAGATGCCGGCCATGTACACCAAAAAGACGATGAACAGAGCACCGACAAAATTGCCGACCCACACGACGACCCAGGCCTTAAGCATCTGGACAAGGGTGATCTTTTTGCTCTTGAGCGCGCAGACCATAAGCGAATTGCCGGTAAACAGCTCGGCGCCGCACACCAGCACCAGCACCAGGCCCAGGCAAAAGCACAGGCCACCCACGACGCGCTGGGCACCCCAGCCCAGCGTGCTATCGCTCAAAAACACCGTAAAGAACAGGCCGCCGAAGGCGATAAACGCGCCGGCGAACATTGCCAACAGAAAGGCCTTAGCGACCGGCAGGTTAGCCTTGGTCACGCCGGCGGCCTCGGTCTTGGCCTCGATCGCGGCGGGCGCCAGGCAATCGGGAGCGGGGTACTCCACCTTGGAATCTGCCATGTCAATCACTTCTTTCCTATTCAGCAGAGGCAAGCGCTGCTATAGCTCCTGCCCCAAGCGGACAAAGTGGGAAAAGTCGTTGGCGGCCACGGCGTCGTACACG
>CAVEET010000108.1:0-8035 GCA_963614835.1 Bulleidia sp.
CTCGTGAGCTCGCCCTTGCTCATCTCCTTTTCCTTAAGGTCAATAAACTGCACCTGAATGCGGCGCTCTTTGAAGAAGCGCTGTGCTTTCTTGGTATCGAAAGACTTTTTGGTGCCAAAAATTTGCACGTTCATGTATTTGTTCCGCCGTTCTACCTGATGAAGTTGGTGCGCTCGCGATCGGCTTCGGGGGCTTCGATACCGGCGGCCTGTCCTGCCTCGATACAATGCAGGAGCCAGGCCATGTTCTTGCCGATGTTGCGCATGGTGGCCAGGCCCTCGGCGTCCTGGGCGGCCTCGCCCGGCATGGCGCCAAACACGTTGTTCCAGTACGTGGAAGCAACCATGGGCATCTGGTTGATGGTGAAGTACTTATTGAGCACGTCGAAGGTGGTCGACGTGCCGCCGCGACGGGCAACGGCGACGGCAGCGCCCGGCTTGTGTGCAAAGGCTTTGCTGCCGGCATAGAATGCGCGATCGAGGGCCGAAAGGATGCGCCCGCTGGGGTGCGCATAGTAAACGGGCGAGCCAAAGACAAAGCCATCTGCCTGCTCGGCGGCAGCGATCAGCTCGTTCACCACGTCATCGTCAAAGGTGCAGCGGCAATCGAGCTTGCCGCACTGACCACAGCCAATGCAGTCGCGAATGGGCTTGGTGCCCAGCTGAAACACCTCGGTATCAATGCCTTCGGCATTGAGTTGCTCGGCGACTTCGGCGAGTGCGCGGGCGGTGTTGCCGTTTGCCTTGGGGCTGCCATTGACCAAAAGAACCTTCATCACAAACTCCCTCTGCTGTCGGTGACTTCTGCAGAGGATTATCGCACGATGGGGGAGGCGGTGTGGGCGCGGTGCTAATCCAGTTTGGTACCTGGCACCTGCACGGCTTTCCCGAGCAACGCTTTGAGCTCGTTCAAAATCGAAACGGGCTGACGGTCGACGCCGTCCAGATGGAGCGTGGCCACGCGAATGGGCGGCTGATATTCAAATGGGCCAAAGAGCACGGGCGAACCCAGGAACCGCTCGATTTCCTCTGCAATCGCATCGGTTTCTTCGGGATCAAAGTCGTCGAAAAGAGCCACGAACATCGGCCCCGTCGAGCGGAACATACGACCCTTACCGCGCGAGCATTCCACCAGACAGGCGGCACATTCTGCCAAAACGCGGTCGCCCGCATCAAAGCCAAAGCGGGCATTGACCTGAGCGATATCGTCGATTTTGATGGCGATCAAACCAGCCTTGCGCGCCACGCGACGCATTTCGCCAATGGCGTTGACCAGGGCGTGAATATCGCCCAAGCCGGTCACGGAATCGGTCGTATCTGCCAAGCTTCGGTTGATGATAATGCCCACATACATGCCGGGCTCGGTATCGGTGCCGTCCAAGCGGTAGCCCGTGCAGTCGCAAAGCACGTATTTTCCGGTGGCATCCATTACGCGATACTGCATGTAGTGGAAGTGCCACGTGCCGTTTATCACCATGTCGAGCTCGACACGTACGTTGTCGCGGTCCTCGGGATGAACGCGGGCGAGCCACATGTCGAGTGAGTTAAAAGGGTGCTGGGAGGGCAGGTCAAAATCGCGCACGGCGTTAACCGACCATTGCGATTCTCCCGTATCGAGATTGAGGATAAACGGATAGCGCGTCTCGGAGCTCATGGAGATCGCTTGGAATACCCGGTCGTTGCAGGGAAGCTGATCGACGATTGGGCGTTGCGGCGCGTCATCGTCTTTCGGTTGCTGCACACGATGCATAAGCTTATAGCGATACATCTTGCGATCGGCATCCATTGTCATCTGGCGACGCGTGTCGCCAGCAAGTGGATCGACGCGCGAGCAGCCAAAGCTAAAGCTGCCGATCATGGGCGCCTTGCCACCTGAGCTCGCCTCGATCAGCCTGGTACGTACCTGCTCCAAGCGCTGCTCGAGTTCAATCTCGTTTGCGGAGAGCGAGATGAGCACAAACTCGTCTCCACCGATACGGAACAGCATCTCATCGTGCTCCATGGTTTCGGAGAGCGTGCGGCAGATGCTCAGAATATAGCGATTGCCTTCGGCGTGGCCAAACCTATCATTGCAATGCTTGAGATGGTCGATGTCAATATAGGCGCAGGTGAAGGGGTCGCCTTTGCGCCAGAGTTGCTCGACGTGACGGTCGAATCCGTTGCGGTTGCCCAAGTTGGTGAGCGGATCGATATAGGCGTTGCGCTCAAGCAGCTGGCGCTCTTGTTGCAGGATGGCATGCGTCTTTTGCAGTTGCTCGCCAACGGCGCGTAGCCCAGCAGGCAGCGCGGCAACATCGAGTTCGGCGGTCGAGACGCCGTTCGCAAGTCGCTGAAGATAGGCAATAATCGATTGCTCGCCCAGGCGATACGACTCGTTCATGATGGATAACCTCCTTGGGCGGAACAACGGTTTGTATCATATCCCCAATTCGGTTTGAATTGGGGATATAAGTTAGCTAATGGAGACAAATATCCCCTTCGACGGTGGCGTTTTGCGCGCGAGCGTATCAGTTGTTATTGCCGCCATCGAGCAATGCCTCAAAATCCTTCGCCTGCATGGGGCGGTAGTAGAGGAAGCCCTGAGCGTAGCGGGCGCCCATTTGTCGTAGCATGTTCGCCTGCTCATTTGTCTCGACGCCTTCGACCACGACGGGCAGATGGAGCGACTGCGCCATTTCGAGCATCGATGAAATGGTTTGCGTGCTGCGGCCTTGATCGCGGTCGGTGGGCACAAAGGTGCGGTCGAGCTTGATGACGTCGACGTTGACGTTCTTGAGCATCGCGAGCGTGGACTGGCCGGTGCCAAAATCGTCCATGTAGGTCGAGAAGCCACGGGTGTGCAGATCCGCGGTCAGCTTATCCACGGCCTCGGACTCTCCGGTATAGGCGGTCTCGGTGATCTCGATGTGCATGAGTTCGGGCGGCAGGTTGTACTGGGCGGCGAGCGACCCCATATGCTCGGCGACATCGCAGGCAAGAATGTCTACGCGCGACACATTGAGGGAAATCGGAACCACGCGAAGTCCTCGATTGAGGCGCTCGCGGAGCCACATGGCGACGCCCTGCCAAACATATTTGTCGAGCGTCACTACAAAGCCGCTTTCCTCGAGTGCGGGGATAAACGTTGCGGGCGAAATGAGAGAGCCGTCCTTGTTAATCCAGCGGGTGAGTGCTTCGGCGCCAATAATCTCGCCGGTTTCCATATCGACCTGGGGCTGAAGATAGTACGTGATGCGACCATTTGACAGCGCGTACTGGAATTCGGTCAGCGTGCGGTTGAACACGATTTCGCGCTTGTACTCCTCGGGGCAAAAAATGGCAATGCGCTCCTTAAAGTCGTTTTTTGCGCGCCGATTGGTAAACATGGCCTTTGCCTGCGCATCGATGGTGATCTCCTCATTGGAATCGATGGGGTAAACGCCCATGGACGGCCAAAAACCTACGCCGCCATCATACCTGGCTACTGCCTCGCGAACGCGGTTGTAGATTTGATGGACGGCGATGTGCTTAAAGGGGATGAGTACGCAAAAGTCATCTTGGCCCCAGTACCCTGCGACGCCCATGTCGGCATTCTCGATGTCCTTGAGGACCGTGCCCACATCGGCAAGCAGGCGGTCGCCTTCGGCCTGTCCATACCATTCGTTAAACAGGCGCATGTGGCCCATGTCGACCGTGGCGATGCACCAGGCGCCGTCGCGTCTTGCCTCGAGAAAAGCGTTGGCGCGCCGCATAAACTCGCTGGGTCGATAGAGACCCGTGAGCGAGTCGATACGTTCGGCGATGGCGCTTTTGCGCTCAGCCTCGGGTATGGGGAGGCTGTCGTTGGGAACAAGCCCGCCGGCCGTGCGAAGGCGACGGTTGAGTTCGCCTAAAACGGCGGTCGCTTGATGGGTTAAGTGCTCGTAAAAGGCCGGGACGACAAGGCAGACGGGAGTAATGGTGTCGCCTGCGATTCGAACAGGAGCGAAAACGGCCTCTTTAAGGTGGCGGGTCAGTTGCTCGAATGCCTCGTGGTCTAGGTCGTTGCTGAGCACGACGAACTGAACGCTTCGTGAACGGTAGACCCGGCTCCTGCCGCGAGTGATCGACAGCATACGGCCTGCGTATTCGGCAAGCATGTTGTCGACGGCCTCGGCCCCGTAGAGCTCGTTGAGCTTTGTCGTGCCACGAACGCGCACCGCTATAAGCCCTGTCTCGCAACGATCGCGGCGGCAGGCGTCGATGGCGTTGGCCAGCATGCGCTGCGTTCCGAGGCCTGTGGCGGCGTCGACGGTTTCGGCAAGTGAGTGGTTGACGAGCTCGCCGACATAGAACGAGGGGACATTTCCGTCGCCGTCGATACGAAACCCGCGAGCACGGCAAAGGACGTAGTCGCCGACGGCGTTGCGCACACGATACTGCATGACGCGACGGTGCTTGGTGCCGTTGTAGACTTGGTCGATGTCGTTGATGCAGGCCTCAAGGTCGTCGGGATGGACGCGCGTTTTCCAGTAATCGCGACAGTTGTCTATGTGCTTCGAGGGAAGGCCAAGATCGCGCAAGGCACCTTGTGACCAAAGGGTGCGATGTTTGTCCAAGTTCTCGATAAAGAAATATCGGCCCTCATTGAGCATCGAAAAGGCGTCAAAAATTCGATCGCTTATTTCGAAGTCGTCGGCGTGAACTTGCGTGATATTGCGTCGATCGAGGTGCATGGCATGACGTAGCTTGTAGTCGTACATGCGATGGTCGGCATCGAGCGTCATGCGATTGGAAGCTTCGCCCAGGGCGGGGTCGGCATGTGACACTCCGTAGCTAAACGAGTGGGGCATCTCGGAATCGTTGTTTTTGAGCAGAACCGTTCGGCAGTGTTTCAGACGTTCGGCGAGGTCGTCCTCGGTTGCAATCGTAGATAGGATGGCAAACTCGTCGCCGCCTATGCGAAACGCCGCTTCGCCCACCTTCATATACAGATTAAGATAGAGACTTACCTGCAAGATATAGCGGTTGCCCTCGTCATGTCCAAAGACGTCGTTGCAGTGCTTGAGATTGTCGATATCGATGAACGCCATGGTAACGGGGGCGTCCTGCTCCCAGAGCTCCTCGAGGGAACGGGCAAAGCCGCCACGGTTGCCAAGCCCGGTAAGCTGGTCGGTAAAGGCGGTCCTGATCAGATCCTCCTGCCGCTCGAGAAGGTCGCGGACGGTCTTTTCGAGCGTTTCGGTGTAATTGCTGACAGTTTCCATGTTCTAAGTGGCTTTCTGAGGTCGGGGCGGATTGCGTCGGGCGAGCTCGTTGTGTACACGCGTCGTTGCTCAGCGCTTTGCATGTATCCAGGCCCCCGCCTTGCCGCGTTGTTGAGTTAATTTGCCGGCTAATGTTCGCTGTTGATAACAGCTGAGTGGTGTAAACAATAGTGCACAATTATATATGGGTGCACATGCTGTGGGCGGCTATTGTTCGACAAGCGGTAGCGCGACGATGCGATGTTCGATAAAAATGCGACTGGGACGATATATGTTGACGGGTATACTTGTCCCGTTTGAATTTGTGGGGACGGAGATGGTCGCATGGTACAGTCAAATACGACGCGCACGGTGGGGCTGGCACTCGAGGGAGGCGGCTACCGCGGTATGTATACGGCGGGCGTGCTCGACGTTTGGATGGAGCACGGCTTAACTTGCGACCATATGGTGGGTGTCTCGGCGGGCGCGGCGTTTGGCTACAACTTTAAATCGCGCCAGATCGGCCGCGCCATTCGCTATAACAAGGCCTATTGTGCCGATAAGCGCTATGCGGGTGTAGCAAGCTGGCTGCGGACCGGCGATATGTTCAATGCCGATTTTGCCTATCACGAGGTGCCCATCGAGCGCGATCCCATCGATTTGGAGACATATCGCGCCTGCCCCATGCGGTTTACGTGCGTGTGTACCGATATCGAGACGGGCAAGGCCGTCTACCACGACCTGCCCTATGGCGATGAGCACGATATCGAGTGGATCCGGGCGTCGTCTGCTATTCCTGTGGCGACGCGTCCCGTTGCTATTGACGGGCATAAGTATCTGGATGGTGGCGTTGCTGATTCTATTCCCAGTGCATGGCTGTTTGCGCAGGGGTATGACCGCAATATCGTGGTGCTCACGCAGCCGGCGGGCTTTGTGAAGCAGCCCAACAGCGTGATGCCCATGCTGCGTCGCGTGTTCCATCACTATCCGGAGTTTGTCGCAGCGCTCGAGCATCGGCATGAGGTCTACAATGCCACGCTCGATGATTTGGCGCGTCGTGAGGCTGCCGGCGAGGTCTTTGTGGTGCGTCCGAGCGAATCGGTGAAGGTGCCGTCGCTGTGTCGTGAGCCCGATGAACTTGAGCGCATCTACCAGATTGGTCGCCGCGATGCGGAGGCGACTTTGCCGGCGTTGGAAGCGTATCTGGCGGGGTAAGGGTCGCATGCGGAAAGCGCATCCCGGAATGGAGATCCAAACTGGGATGCGCTTTCCATTGCTGAAACTGTGAGGCTGCGAATCGGCTGCTCGGCTTGAGCCTATGCCTGCTGCCAGGTATCGACGAGTTCCTTGGCCGCGGCGTAGGGATCATCGGCGCTGCAGACGGCGCTCACTACAAAGAAGCCGTCGACGCCGGTGGTCTTGAGCTGCGGCAGGTCGGCCGTCTTGACGCCGCCGCCCACCACGATGGGCACGGGGCTTGCCGCGTGGAGTGCGGCCAGGTCCTCAAAGCTTTTGGTGATGATAGAGCCGTCGGCCGCGCGTCCACAGTCGCGCTTGGTCTCGGTCTCGTGGAGCGGGCCGATGCCCAGGTAGTCGACCAGGCTCATGTCGGCGGTCTTGACGTATTCGAGCATCTCCTCGCAACGGGCCGAAAGGCCCACGATGGCGTCGGGGCCCAGCAGCTTGCGACAGACCTCGACGGGAATATCGCTCTGTCCCACGTGCACGCCATCGACAGCAATACCCTGCTCGCGCGCGGCGAGTACGCAGTCAAGGCGGTCATCGATTAACAGGGCGACCTGACCGGTCTTGCCAGCCTGCGCGATTGCCCGCGCGGCGTCGCCGGTCAGCGCAATGATCTCGCGGGCGCTTGCCACCTTGGAGCGCACCTGGATGCAGGTAAAGCCGGCGTCGAGCGCCTGGGCCACCACATCGCCCACGGGTCGCCCCAGCGTGTTTTCGGGGCCGAGTACCAGATAGGCCGAGATATCAAGGTTGTCGCGGATGCTCATCGTGCTTCCTCCTGCTTTTTGATCTGTGCTTCCATGCGCTCGAGCTTGCCGGTCATGGTGTCGGTAAATCCGGGTCGAATATCGGCTTTGAGCACGACTTCGGTGCGGATGCCCTTGCTCGCCAACACAAAGGTCGCGTCGCGCACGACCTGCATGACCTCGTCCCAGTCGCCCTCGATCTCGGTGAACATCGAGGTGGTGCGGTTGGGAAGGCCGCTCTCGCGAATGACGCGAACGACCTCGGCGACCTCGGCGGATAGCTCATCGCCGGTGCCGCACGGGGCGATGGCCACAGCGACGAGCGTGTTCATGCCGGTATTGGTTGCGGGCTCGGGCATGGCCTATGCCTCCTCAAGGTCGAGCTGGTTGTTGGCGATGTCCTGGGCGGTTGCGCGGTAGAGCTCGTCGATAAAGGCGACCTTAAAGCTTGCCGGGGCGTCGGCGACAGCGGCGGCACGCGAGCCGGCAACGTTGTAGACGGCGGTGCCGCAGACGGCGGCCGTAAACGGGTCGGCAGCGCAGGCGTACACAGCCAGCACGCCGCCTTGCGAGCAACCGCAACCGGTGATCTTGGACATGAGCGGGCTGCCGCCGTGGGACTTGGCCACGGTCGTGCCGTCGGTAATCAGGTCGACTTCGCCCGAGACCACAACGGCGCCGCCGGTGTAGCGGGCGAGCGCCACGGCGGCATCGCGGGCGGCGTCTACCGTGTCGGTGGTATCGACACCGCGTACGCGGCTCAGATCAGCCGCCTCGCCCTCAAGACCCCACAGGCCGGCGAGCGCGATGATCTCGGAGGCGTTGCCGCGCACGATGGCGG
>CAVEET010000109.1:0-39095 GCA_963614835.1 Bulleidia sp.
ATGACCAGTCAGCTGCTCATTGGCGCCAAAAGGTGGGAACCCTCGGGTTCCTCTTTAGGGCATTGCGGGAACAACGCCTTGCGAATAATAACACGTACAGCGCGTTATCACATTACGTACACGAAAAAGGGGCCTTGACCCCCTTGAACGCTCGCTTGCATGTATGGTGCCCGAGGCGAGACTCGAAGGGCCTTCGCTTCGCGAAGCCCCGGGCTTCGGACGCGCGGCGCCCTCGCCACGCTCCGCTACAAACAGGCCGCAGGCCTGTTTGCTTAACGCTTCGCGCGCTCACGCGAGTTCGGCACGAAAAAGGGGGCCGCAACCCCCTTGAACGCTCACTTGCATGTATGGTGCCCGAGGCGAGACTCGAACTCGCACGTTGTTGCCAACGGTGGATTTTGAGTCCACTGCGTCTGCCAATTCCGCCACTCGGGCACGTAATGCGTGAGTTAGTTTATCACAGCTTTCTACCGATTAGTCCGAAAATGGAACTTCGAGCATTTCGATGAGTTCGACTGTGCGGAGCATCTCGCGCTGACGGCATCCGCGACCGTCGACCGAAGCCTCACCCATCTGGTTATCGTAAGGGTCCTCGCGCATGCCGTCGAAAGAGGTCTCAAACTCTGCCTGGAATCGATTGTTAGCCACCATACGCCACGGGTCGAGATTGCCAAAGTAGTGACGGCGGCGCCACTCCTCCCCCATCCTGCGAGCAGAAGATCCAAATGACACGTCGGCGTTGAGCCAACCGGTCTGCGGCGTATAGAACTCTGCCCAGTCGTGCGACCCCACCGAATCGGGCGCAACATACAGGCCGCTCTGCCAACGGGCGGGCACACCGGCAATACGGCACATGGTGATAAACGTGAGCGCCATAACGCCGCAATCGCCGCGGAGCGAATGCGCGCAGTCATCGGCAATAGATCCCAAAAGCAAGTACGGCGGCTGATAGCGATAGTCGATATACTGCGTCAGGTAATCATAGATAGCACGGGCGCGATCGAGCGGATCCTCGAGTCCGCCAACAACACCGGCCGTCAGCTGCTGCAGATACGGCGTGAATGCAATGTGCGGACGGTCCTCGGAAATATCCTCGGGCAGAGGCGCGTCCATACGCGGATGAACCGGAAGTGTGCCACCGTAGACATCACAATAAGCAGCATCGATGTGATAACGATAAGTCACCGAGAATGAGCGCTCACTCGAAGAAGACCACGAGGCGGTACGCGCCGAAGCGTTCGCGGGAGCAACAGCACCCTCCGGCGTCATGTCGAGAATCTCGACCTGAGACTGTTGGCGGCAGGTGGCGGCTACGGGAAGCCAAGCGCGAACGGTCTCCCCCTCTAGAGCGCCGGGGACAGACAAGGACGCCTTAAGCGTAATAACGCGAGTCAATCCGTTTTGTGACTCCATCTCCTTGAGCATCTCGTTGCGCAGTGCAATTCCGTCCGTAGGATCGGGACGCATGCCGGGAACCTCTTTGGGATATACGCGAAGCGAATCGAGGAAGTTGTCGAGAACGAACAGCTCGCCATCGATAAAGCGCCAGTCAATACGCTTACGGTCAATCAGATCGTCAAACTGCTCCTCGGTAAACTCAGGCCACTCCTCGCGAATCATCGCAATAGCCCGATCGCGCGACACCGAAAAATGAAGCGGCGTCTCAAGCATGCGATACCGCTCGGCACGAACGCAGGCAGCAAGCGAGGGATCGGGATCTTGGGCAAGTAGGCGGTCGCAAGCCTCAATAGCCTGCGAAAGATACCCCGCGTCCTTTAAACGCAGAATCTCGGGTGGCAAGCCAACATCTAGAAAACGGAAGTCATCATTGCAAACATCAACAGAGCAACCAACAGGACCCTCGTCAATAACCTTCCCATCCGAAGGCAGCACATTAATAACAGCCATACCAAAACTCCAAGTCACTAGAACGCTTGAAGTCCATTGTAGCGAGATAAAAAAGAAAGCCCCAATAAAGGAACTCTCAACACCGATAAACGGTACCTATAAAAAATGAATTCAGCCCAGTAACCCTGTAGCGAGTTAACGAAGGAGGCCCCGTTTCCCCGGAGCTGATTCCGTCGCGCGACTTCTGGCGAAGCCAGTAGCCATCTTAATTCAGCCTCGTAACCCTGCGGCGTTAAACGAAGGAAGCCCCGTCCCCCGGAACTATTTCCTTGGCGCGACTTCTGGCGAAGCCAGGTGAGCGCAAAGGAAACAGTGTAGGGGGACGGGGCTTCCGGCGGGAAGTTTAGCGACGCTTACGCCTTGTTGACGGAGCCAAACTCCTCCATGAGCTCCTTGGTGCGAGCAACAATGTTGTCGCGACCAGGCTTGAGGAGCTTGCGGGGGTCGAAGCCCTTGCCCTGCTGATCCTTGCCAGCCTCGATGTACTCGCGGACGCCCTTGGCGAAGACGAGCTGCAGATCGGTGTTGACGTTAATCTTGGAGATGCCCAGGGAAATGGCCTTCTTGATCTGATCCTCGGGGATGCCGGTGCCACCGTGCAGGACGAGGGGCAGGTCGCCGGTCTGGGCCTTGATCTCGCCCAGGCGCTCGAAGGAAAGGCCAGCCCAGTCGGCAGGGTACACGCCGTGGATGTTGCCGATACCGCAGGCGAGGAAGTCGACGCCCAGGTCAGCAATCTGCTTGCACTCAGCAGGATCAGCGAGCTCGCCGCTGGAGGTCACGCCGTCCTCGGTGCCGCCGATGCCGCCGACCTCGGCCTCGATGGACATGCCCTTGGAGTGGGCAAGCTCAACGAGCTCCTTGGTGCGATCGAGGTTAAGCTGGAAGGTCTCCTCGTGAGAGCCGTCATACATGATGGACGTGAAGCCGGCCTCGATGCACTTGAAGCAGTCCTCGTAAGAACCGTGATCGAGGTGAAGGGCGACGGGAACGGTAACGCCCGTGGCCTCGACGGCAGCCTTGACCATGTCGGCGCAGACCTTGAAACCGCCCATCCACTTAGCGGCACCAGCGGTGCACTGAAGGATCAGCGGAGACTTGGCCTCCTCGGCGGCCTGGAGAATAGCCAGGGTCCACTCGAGGTTGTTGGTGTTGAAGGCACCGAGACCGTACTTGCCGGCCTCGGCCTTCTTGAGCATGTCTGCTGCGTTGACGAGCATAAAAGAAACCTCCTGTAAGGTTGCTCCGATAACGCCTGAGATTTTACCACGACATACCCGAGCATAAACGTTCGTTTGTTCACGAATACCATCCGATTGGACAAATTTTGACCGTTTGCCCCACAGAATCGACCCACTGGGGAAAATAGCTTGACGATTGAGCGGTCTTCGTGGTTCGGACGACGGCTTCGAGCCTACATCTGCATAAACGGGTTCTGCATAAGTTCGCGCGCCATCGTGGTCGAATCGCCATGGCCCGTCAAGCAAACGGTATCGGGCGGAAGCATCTTGGCAAGTTTGGAGAGCGAGCGCATAATCGCCGCCTCGTCACCGCCGGAAAGATCGGTACGACCGTGGCTGCCCGGGAAAAGCGTGTCGCCCACAAAGGCGATGTTCCCCCGCTCGGTCGCGGCGAACAGGACGATGCCGCCCGGCGTATGCCCCGGCGTCTCGATCACCTGCAGGCAGACGTCGCCCACCTCGATTGTATCGCCCTCGGCAAGCAAACGCGTCGGCTCACCCGGATCGGGTGTCTCGATACCCCACATGGCGCGCTGCTCCTCGATATTTGCGCGAGGTACCGTCACGTCCTTAGCGCACAACTCATATAGCGCGCTGTCGCCAACGACAGCTCGAACCCCGGCAACCCCGCCAACATGGTCGGCATGACCGTGCGTGCAGACAGAGCCGAGTACGCGCACCTCGGGATGCGCGGTGCGGATATGCTCCACAAGACACTCGCCCTCCCACGCCGGATCGACGATTAAGCACTCGTCATTCGAAATCACGGCGTAACTGTTGGTCTGAATGGGGCCGTTGACGAGCGCCTCAATCGAAGCCGCACCTCGGGGTGTCAGGTCCAAAGTCATATCGCCCATGCGCATACCCTCCTTCTAAAATACGTTCGAGGCACCAAACGATGCCTCGAACGTAACCAATATCTATGATGCTGAGAGGCTCTCGCACCTACACACGGCGCTTGAGTTGCGCTCCGCCCTCGCCGGGCATAAGACGGCGAGCGTCGTAGACCGAATCGACGCTGCTGATGGAAGCCAGCAGCGGATCCAGACCACTCGCGTCCGAAATCTCGACCATAAAGCGCAGGGTTGCAATACCCTCGCGGTTGGTCGACGTGGCGGCAGAAAGGATATTGCCGCCCGCATCGCCAATGGCGATAGTGACATCCTTGAGCAGGCCCATGCGGTCCAGGCACTCGACCACGATTTCGACCTGAAAGAGGGTGTCGGCAGCGCCGTCCCACTCCACGTCGATCATGCGCTCGGGATGTTCCATAAGACCCTTAACGTTGGGGCAGTTGGCGCGATGCACCGAGACGCCGCGACCGCGCGTGATGAAGCCGACGATATCGTCGCCCGTCACCGGATTGCAGCAATGCGCCAGACGGACAAGCAGACCGCTGTTGCTCTCGCCCTTGACGATAATGCCGTTACTGGCGCTCTTGCCGCGCTTTTGCGGCTTGCGGTTGGAGCCGCGAGCGGGCTGCTTCACGACCTCGGCGATAGCCTCGGCCTTGGTGAGCTGCTCCTCGGGCTTGGGGTCCAAGATTTGCTCGACCTTATTGCCCACAGCGCGCGGGGCAACCTTGCCGGCGCCGACGGCGGCAAACAGGTCCTCGAGCTGCTTGAAGTTAAACTGCTCCGCCACGGCGTTGAGCGCACGCGTGGATCGCGGCGTAGAGATGCCATACCCGCGCTTGCGCAGGTCCTTGGCCAGTATATCGCGGCCGGCAGCAGCGTCGTCATCCTTGGTCGCAGCGGCAAAATAGCGGCGGATCTTTGACTTGGCGGAAGGCGTCTTAACGATCTTGAGCCAATCACGCGACGGCTTGGAACTCTTGTTGGTCAGGATCTCGACACGGTCGCCCGTCTTGATCTCGTGCGTGAGCGGGGCCACCGCACCGTTGATCTTAGCGCCGACGCAGTGGTTGCCCACCTCGGTGTGAACGGCGTAGGCAAAGTCGAGCGGCGTGGAGCCGGCACGAAGCGCCATGACTTCGCCCTTGGGCGTAAAGACAAAAATCTCCTGGTCAAACAAGTCGACCTTCAGCGAGTGCAGGTATTCCTTGGCATCGGTGATCTCGTCAGACGCCGCCCAGTCGAGTGAGTGCTTGAGCCAGTTAATCTGGTCGTCCAGACGCTGGGCATCATTGGTCTTAGACGCAGACGATCCGCCTGACTTCTTATAGAGCCAGTGGGCGGCAATGCCGTACTCGGCCTGCTCATGCATCTCATAGGTTCGAATCTGAATCTCGAGCGGGCGGGCCGTGGGGCCGATAACCGTCGTATGGAGCGACTGGTAGTTATTGACCTTGGGCATGGCGATATAGTCTTTAAAGCGACCGGGCATGGGGTGCCACAGCGTATGCACCGCGCCGAGCGTGGAGTAGCAATCGCGCACCGAATGCGTGATGACGCGCAGTGCCACCAGGTCGTAGATCTCGGAGAATTCCTTGCCCTTGCGCTTCATCTTTTGGTAGATGGACCAATAGTGCTTGGAGCGGCCGTTGATCTGGAAGCCCTCCAGGCCAATGCGGTTGAGTTCATCGGTGAGCGTTTTGATAGTCTCGGCCAGATAGCGCTCGCGAACCTCGCGCGACTCAGCCACCATGCGCGCGATGCGCTGGTAGGCATCGGGCTCCAGGTAGAAGAAGGACAGGTCCTCGAGCTCCCACTTGATAGAGCTCATGCCCAGACGGTCGGCCAGGGGCGCATACACGTCCATGGTCTCGCGAGCCTTAAACAGGCGACGGTCCTCGCGCAGGGCTGCAAGGGTGCGCATGTTATGCAGGCGGTCGGCAAGCTTAACGATAATGACGCGGATGTCCTTGGACATAGCGAGGAACATCTTGCGCAGCGTAAGCGCCTGCTTCTCGTCCATGCTATCGACTTCGATGTTGGTAAGCTTGGTCACGCCATCGACGAGCTCGGCCACCGTATCGCCAAACAGGCTTGACACATCGGCAAGCGAGGTCTCGGTATCCTCGACGGTATCGTGCAGCAGCGCGGCGCACACCACATCGCAGTCCATCTTGAGATCGGCCAAAATGATGGCCACCTCGACGGGATGGTTAATGTACATCTCGCCCGAGCGGCGCTTTTGGTTGCAGTGCTTCTCGGCAGCAAAGCAATAGGCCTGCTCCACCTTAGAGAAGTCGTCCTCATTCATATATTTGAGGCACAGGCGCTCCAGCTTGTCGTAGCTGTCCGCCATAATCTCGGGTGGCAGCTCATCGGCATGCTTATAGTGCTCCATCTCCGAAAAAGGCTGGAGGGTGGAATCATGGGCGGTACGGGCTGCGGCATCCATCGAGGTCCCCTTCCCCTAGGCCCGCGGTACGATCGGGCAGTTAACTTTGGCTAGCATATCAGAAGCGCACGAATCGAGCGCCCAACTCCGGAAAGCCGAGAACTCCATGCGCGAGCGCAAGCCCTCCAAATAGCGAATTGACCTGCTCAATTGCACGCGGCCGGGGTTTTCGGCCATCGCGATGCGACGGGTGTCGTCAAACCCCGAAACGCGACAGAAACCAAGCTCTTCGAAGATTCCCAGGCCACTTTCCACCGAGCGCTCGTCGACCGGCGTGCGAGCATCGATGGCAAGGCACATCTGCGCGATGTCGATATCGCTCGCGCTAAAGGAATCGTCCCCAGTCTTGCCGCGGTTGGAGCGCCACATGGTCTGCAACGCGCGATAGAGCGTGACGAGCTCGTCGCGCTCGGGCGCGTAGCAGTCGAGCAGGCGCTCGTTAATGCGAGCGTCACGCGACGAATAGAGCAGGTGAATCACGGCAGGTTGGCCGTCGCGACCGGCGCGTCCGCTCATCTGGTTGAACTCGATGGCGCCAAACGGCATGTGGTAGAGCACGACATGGCGGATATCGGGCAGGTTGACGCCCTCACCAAAGGCAGAGGTCGAAACGATGCAGCTGAGGCTTCCGTCACGAAACGCCTCCTCTACGCGATGGCGGTCGGCGCGCGTAAGGCCCGCGTTATAGAACGCGATGCGGGTCGCGCAATCGGGTACCCGTTTGCGCAGCGTCTTAGCAAGCGCCACGGACTGGTCGCGCGAGTTGACGTAGATGACAGTCTTCTCCCCCGTCGCCACGATTGACACCAGGCGGTTTTCGCGGCTCGAAAGATCGCGATCGTCCTCGAGCTGCAAGTTCTCGCGCACCGTCTCGTCGACCACCGTACGGGTAATCGGTAGCACGCGGGCGAGCTCCGCAACGACCGGAGCCGTTGCGGTGGCAGTCGTGGCCAGAACGACCGGGTCGCCCAAGGCCTTGAGGATATCGGGCATGTCGAGATAGGCGCTGCGGTCGCCGCCCTTGGCAAGACCGGCATGATGCGCCTCATCGATAACGACAAAACCGATGCGCCCCGAACGCGCAAAGCGGTCGCGGTGAATGGACAGGAACTCGGGCGTCGTGAGCACGATGCCGGTGCGGCCCGAAGCCAAGCCGGCAAACACGTCATCGCGCGCCGCCTCCACGGTCTCGCCGGTCAGCACGCCCACGCCAATGCCGAGCGCGGCCATCGTCGACGAGAGGTGATAGGCCTGGTCGGCAACGAGCGCGCGCAGCGGATAGACAAAGATGCTCGCACGCCCGCGAAGGACCGCCTCGCGCGCAGCATGCACATGGAAGATAAGAGACTTGCCGCGCCCCGTTCCCATAACGGCCAGAACACTTTGGTGATCGGCCAGGGCATCGAGCGCCTCGACCTGCGCGCGGTGCGGCTGGTTCGAGCCGATAAAGCTATGAATAAGCGAGCGCGTCAGCTCGGTATAGGAAAGCTGGGCGAGCGTTTGGCGCTTGCGGGACTCCAGACGAAGACCGACGTCCGCAGGCTCCACGCCGCGGCGAAGCTCACATGCCGGGTCGTCAACGCTGGGCGCCGTGGTATCGCGGACCAAGACATCCTTGATCATAAGCTTGGGCTTTACACGTCCCTGCCAATGCTCGGCCACGGCCTCGAACACCAAGTCGACGGCGCTATCGCAATTGATGAGCTTATCAATCTGCGGCACGCGGAACATAATGGCCGGCACACTCGCGGCGCCATCGGTCACCACGAAGCGCATGTGCTCGCCAGTTTTGCCCACCACGGCGCGATCGCACATTGTCACGCCCTCGGCCGCCAACAGCGGCACCTTGTTGCCCTGGCCAAACGGCTCAAGACGGGAGATCTGCTCGATAGTCTCGATATTTAGCTCGGAGAGGTCAACGGTGGCGGCAACCTCGTCAGTGTCCTCAAAGTCATCGGCAGGAAGCTCCGATAGCACGGCCGAAAGGCGACGGCGGAACTCATCGAGCTTGGATGCCTCGATGGTCACGCCCACCGCACCGGCATGCCCGCCGCGACGAATCAGCAGGTCGGAGCAGCGTTCTACGGCGTCGAACAGGTTGACTTTGCCCACCGAGCGACCAGAGCCGCGCGCGATACCGTTTTCGATCGAGAACAGCAGCGCCGGCACGTGATAACGGTTGGTCAGGCGGCTCGCCACGATTCCCTTGACGCCCTCGTGCCAGCCTTCGCCGCCCACGACGATCGCGCGTCCGCCGTCATAGGTCTCCTCGACCTTTGCCATGGCATCGCGCGTGAGCTCCGCCTCGATCTCACGGCGCTGGCGATTGATTTCCTCGAGCTCGGCGGCAAGCGCGCTCGCTTCGATGGGGTCGCGGGCAAGCAGCAGGTCGAGCGCCAGCTTGGGATCAGCCATGCGGCCGGCAGCATTCAGACGAGGGATGAGCGAAAACGACAGGCCGTCGGCCGTAATGGTAGAAAGGTCGGCCTTGGCAAGCGCGGCAAGCGCGATATAACCGGGGCGGGCCGTCACGCGCATCTGCTGGATGCCCTCGGCGACCAGTGCGCGATTCTCGGGCGTGAGCGGCATCATGTCGGACACGGTGCCCAGCGCCGCGACCTCTATCAGCGAACGCCAATACGACGGCTTGCCCAAACGCTCGCCCAGGACCTGCACCAGCTTAAGCGCCACACCGGCACCGGCAAGCTCGCGCGAGGGGCCCTCGTCCTCGAGCTTGGGATCGGTCAGGGGCACGCCCTGCGGCACCTGGTCGGACGGCTCGTGATGGTCCGTGACCACCAAATCGATCCCCAGACTCTCCAGATAGGAGACCTCTTCCTTGGCAGCAATACCGTTATCGACGGTCACAATCAGGTTGGGTTGAGCGAGCTCGTTGACGCGGTCGAGCGCCGCACGCGACAGGCCGTAGCCCTCGTCAAAGCGGTGCGGAATAAACGGCGTGACGTTGGCGCCAAACGAACGTAGCGCCTCGGTCAACAGACAAGTCGACGTAATGCCGTCGACGTCAAAATCGCCAAAGACGGCGATACGCTCGTGGCTGCGAATAGCACGCTCAACGCGGTCGGCGACGACCACCATGCCCGGAATAACGAGTGGGTCCGCCCAGTCGCGATCGAGCGAAGGCGTCAAAAACAGCTGGCCTTCCTCGATGGATGTAATGCCGTGCGCAACCATAATGCGCGCCACCAGCCCGGGTATGCCCAGGCCAGCCGAAAGCTCCTTTTCGAGCTCGGGGTTTTGCTGAGCGACCGCCCAGCGATGCGTCGTCTTAAGCGATGACATAGGCGCCCACCCCCGATAGGGGCAGGTCGCCGCGATACCTCTCACGGTTCATAGCGATGAGTCCTCTGTGTATGCCCGCTTCGGCAGGCAGATCTGTTGAACGGATTTATTATACCGTGCAGCGCGGACGCACAACGTCCAGCACGCCGTGGTTTCGATAAACGAGGGCGGTAATAGCCTCGAAATATTCGAGCGTTTCTGACGCACGGGCGCATGCAAGCGTCTAGCATATCCATTCAAAACGGATTCACGAGCAAAGGGAGTCACAAGAGCATATGAAGCAATGGGTTGGACTGGGCAAATTTCTCGCGGGGCATATGCAGGTCATCGTTCCGATTTGCGTGGCGCTCGGCGTGCTCTTTCCTCAGCAGATCGGCGTTCTCAAGCCCATCGTTCCCACCCTGTTTGCCTTTATGACGTTCCAAGGCGCGCTCAGCAACACCTTCCACCAGGTAGCTGAGGTGTTCCGCCGTCCCCTGCATCTGATTTTGGCGTTATTTGTCTCGGCTGTGATCATCCCCATCGCGGCGTATGCCATGGGCTCACTGTTCTTTGGCTCCAACCCCAACCTTGTCTGCGGCATCGTGCTCGAGTACAGCGTACCCGTGGCAGTCACTGCCTTTATGTGGATTAGCATGTTCGGCGGCAACGGCCCGCTCGCGCTCACCATCATCCTGACGTCCTCGGTTATATCGCCCGTAACGATTCCGCTCACGCTCAAGCTCCTGTTGGGCGCCACCGTCGCAATCGATGTTCCGAGCATGATGCAGAACATGGCCTTTATGATTGCCATCCCCGCCGTGCTCGGCATCGTGATCAACGAGCTCACGCACGGCTGGGGACACGAGAAACTCTCCCCCGTGCTCTCGCCCGCCTGCAAGTTCATGATGATGGGCGCTATTGCCTCCAACTCCACCGCCATGAGCGAGTACGTGCTACACATGAACGCGGTGCGCCTGGAAGTCGCCCTCTTTATTCTGGCGTTCGCCATCAGCGGTTTTGTCGTGGGCATTCTGGTCGCCCGCGCGTTGCACCTGCCGTATAGCGAGACGACCACCATGTGCTTTACCTGCGGCATGCGCAATATCTCTTCGGGCGCCGTCATCGCCACGCAATACTTTCCGGGCGAAGTTGTGTTTCCCGTCATGTGTGGAACGTTGTTTCAGCAGGTGCTCGCCTCGCTTATCGGACATCTCTTTGAACGTCTGACCGGCGAGGAGCGCGCCGCCCAGCGCAAGCGCGTCGAGGCCGGCCGCGATGCAATGGCGCGCTAAACCGTCCGCAGTGTGCGGGCGCTCACTTTACGATGTGAGCGCCTCCAGATGTGCGCGGAGTCGCTCCGCATCGACATCGAGCGTGGTCTCAGCATTGACCTGGGCCAAACGATAGCCGACAAAGTAGGGCGAAACCACCCAACGCGGCAGCGCTTTGGCAATGGTCCGGTCGCTCATGTGATAGAAGAACAGGTTGTACGACTCTGCACGACCGCCATGGTGCTCGTGCAAGATATAGCGCAGAGCTACCTGGATTGCATCGGCGAAGAGATCCGCCTCGGCTTGGTCTCTCGTGTCATCGCTGGCGGCGATTCCCTGCGGGGCTGAAACGTTGATCTCAAAGAACCCCATGATCGGTTCGGTTGAGATATTGACCGAGATCCTCCCCTGTTGCCAGACATTGATGCCTTCGAAATTGGCAGAAGTCAGCGAAGTGTAGCCGTCTTCCTGCTCCAAACCCACAATCTGCATGTGCGGATGCACGAGACTACCGCCCGAAAGCGGACCCTTGTTCTTGTACATGAGCACGCTTCGATACTGCTGTGAATCGATCATCTGCTGCCAGCAACCCAGGGCAAACCGCATCACATGGTGGAGTTCATCCGGCTCGTAGGTCACCAGGTCGGCATCGTGATCGGCCGACTCGATCAGCACGGTTTGACGGGTGGCGCGCAGGGTCTTGAACTTATTCTCGAGCCAAATGCAATCGCCATCACGGCGAATGATGTCGGTGAGCCCTTCTGTATCGCAAAAAGGGCACGCGGTGCCGGGACGACGGTTGTCGTCGGGCTTACCGTTCGCCTGCTGAACGTCAAATACCAGCGCCACGGGTTATACCTCCAGCGGCACGATCTTGGTGCCATGGAGCTCGGAGACGCCCAGTGCCGCCGCCACGGTATCGCGGTTGGCCGTGGAAATGCCGCCGCCGGGAAGGATGGTCAGGCGGTCTCCCGCACACTCGATAAGACGCGACAGATGCTCCAGGTTGTCCTCGATCGGCGTGCCGGCGGCACCGCCGTGCGTCAGGATGCGCGTAACGCCGCAATCGGCGAGTGTGTCGACGGCATCGAGTTGAGCCTCGGGCGAGAGCTGGTCAAACGCCATGTGAAAGGTGATGTCGATGGGCTCACGCTTGCATTCCTCGGTCGCGCAGCCCGCGGCCATCACGAGGGCGCCCAACGTAAGCTCGTCGAGCGCCCATCCGCCAGCGCAGGGCTTGCAGCAGCCAAAGACCAAGCCGTCAACGCCGGCGCTTACGGCAAGGCCCAGGTCCATCTCCATCATGCGCAGCTCGTCTTGGTTGTAATGAAAGTCACCGCCACGCGGGCGAATCATGCACATCACTCGCGCGTCATGCTCGTGAGCATAGCTGACTGTAGCGCTGATAACGCCGGCAGAAGGCGTGGTGCCACCAACGGCAAGGTTGTCGCACAGCTCGATGCGCTTTGCACCGACATCGATAGCTGCCGGCACCCGCTCAAAGTTCTCGGCACAAAACTCGTACAGCATAGATAGACCCCCAAAGACAACAGATGTTTTCCGACGGGCATTGTCACACATCCCCATGAAGTTGCGGTGGAATAGGGACTGTTTTGGCGTCTAGCGCCCCCATTTAGTCCCTATTTCACCGCAACTTAAAAGGGGGCGCTGACTGGGTTGGTCAGCGCCCCCTTTGTTGAATGGATTAACCGCCCAGATAGGCCTTGCGGACGTTGTCGTCGTGCAGTAGCTCTTGGCCGGTGCCGGTCATGGTGATCTTGCCAGTCTCGAGCACGTAACCGCGCGTAGCAATCGAAAGCGCCATCTGCGCGTTTTGCTCGACCAGAAGCACCGTGGTACCGGCCTTGTGCAGGTCCTCGACAATCTGGAAGATCTGTTCGATCAGAATCGGTGCCAGACCCATGGAAGGTTCGTCGAGCATAAGCAGTTTGGGGTTACTCATAAGGGCGCGCCCCATAACGAGCATCTGCTGCTCGCCGCCCGAAAGGGTGCCGGCGACCTGGCGACGACGTTCCTTCAGGCGCGGGAACTGCTCGTAGACGCGCTCCAGGCCCGGAGCCACCGTGGACTTGGGCTGCGTATAGGCACCCATCTCCAGGTTCTCCTCGACCGTCATCTGCAAAAAGGCGCGACGACCCTCGGGAACCTGAGCCAGGCCCTTACCAACCAGCTTATCAGCGGGCGTATGAGTAATGTCCTCGCCCATAAACTTGATGGAACCGGTCTTGGAACGCAGCAGGCCCGAGACGGTCTTGAGCGTTGTGGACTTGCCGGCACCGTTGGCACCAATCAAGGCCACGATCTCGCCCTCGTTAACGTTAAAGGAGATGTCCTTGATGGCGTGGATGGCGCCGTACCAGACGTTGATGTTGTAGACGGAAAGCATCGGCTCTGCCATTTAGTTCTCCCCCTTATCCTGCTTACCCAGATACGCCTCGATAACGGCGTCGTTGTTCTGGATTTCCTCTGCCGTGCCCTTGGCGATGACCTTGCCAAAGTTAAGCACGCAGATGCCCTCGCAGATGTTCATAACGAGCGACATATCATGCTCGATAAGCATGATGGCAATGCCAAAGGTGTCGCGAATCTTGACGATGTTCTCCATGAGCTCCGCGGTCTCGGACGGGTTCATGCCGGCGGCAGGCTCGTCGAGCAGCAGTAGCTTGGGGTTGGTGGCAAGCGCGCGGACGATCTCCAAACGACGCTGAGCGCCGTAAGGCAACGATCCGGCCTGCTCGTTTGCCAGATGCTCCATATCAAAGATGGACAGCAGCTCCATGGCGCGCTCGTGAGCAGCCTTCTCGTGCTTCCAATACGTCGGCAGGCGCAGCACGCCCTCAAAGCCGGAGTAGCGCTCCTGGTTGTGCAGGCCGACCTTAACGTTATCCTCCACCGTCATGGTGTTGAACAGACGAATGTTCTGGAAGGTACGGGCAATACCCATGCGGTTGACCTGATAGACCGACTTGCCCGAGGTGTCCTCACCGTCGAGCAGGATGGTGCCGTGCGTGGGCTGATACACCTTGGTGAGCAGGTTGAAGACCGTGGTCTTACCGGCACCGTTGGGGCCGATCAGACCGGCGATCTCGGTCTTGCCGATAGTCAGGCTAAAGTCGTCGACCGCCTTAAGGCCACCGAACTCAATGCCCAGGTGGATGCACTCGAGTGCCGGGCGCTCGCCCAGGTCGCGGTCGGGAACGATGGCGCCAGAAGGATACGGGACCATCTTGCCCTTGTTGAACTCAAATTTACTGGGCATCGGCTGCCACCTCCTTCTTGGAAGCAAAGCGATCCTTGACGCGACCGAAGAACGCCTTGAGCTGCGGGTTGTTGGTAAAGATCATGACCAAGATCAGCACGATGGCGTAGATGAGCATGCGGTAGTCCGAGAACTGACGGAGCAGCTCGGGAAGCACCGTGAGCAATGCCGCCGCGATGACGGAGCCGCGCATATTGCCCAGACCGCCCAGGACCACGAACACCAGGATGAGGATGGACGTGTTGAAGTCGAACTTGGTGGCGGAGAGCTGCGAGAAGTTACCGCCGAAGAGAGCTCCGGCAGCACCGGCGAGGGCAGCGGAAACCACGAAGGCGATCATGCGGTACTCGGTGACGGAGATGCCCACAGACTCGGCAGCGATCTTGTTGTCGCGCACGGCCATAATGGCACGGCCGGTACGGCTGCGAACCAGGTTGAGCACGATCACGAGTGCGACCATGACCAGGATGGCACCGGCGAGGAAGGTCGAGTACGTCGACACGCCCGAGGCGCCCTGGGCGCCCTTGATGATGGCGGTGCCGTCCTCGAGCAGGTGCAGGTCATCGATCGTGGAGTTACCCGTGATGTTAAAGATCACATGCAGGCCGCGGGAATCGACGCCCACAATGAGGCAGGTGACGATCTCCTTGATAATCTCGCCAAAGGCCAGCGTCACGATAGCCAGGTAATCGCCGCTCAGACGAAGGACCGGGATGCCAATCAAGAAGCCCAGGATGGCGGCAGCGATGGCGCCGACCACGATACTGATGATAAGGCGCACCGGATCGGAGGGAACGGCGCTCTCCAGCGCGACGGCGGTGACGATTCCCGTATAGGCGCCGACACTCATAAAGCCTGCGTGGCCCAGCGACAAGTCGCCCGCGATGCCGACGACGAGGTTAAGGGAAATGGCCATGACGATATAGGCCGTGATGGGAACCAGCTGACCGGCGATCATGCGCGGAATCATGTGGTTAGACTGCATAAAGAACACGATGGCGAAGGCCACGATGCACATGGCGTACGTGACAAAGTCGTGACGCGTCTGCTTGTCTTTAAGAAACTTCATAACGCTCACCTACACCTTCTCGGGGACGTACTTGCCCAAGAGGCCGGCAGGCTTGACGAGCAGGACGATGATCAAAACACCAAAGACGATGGAGTTGGCAAGGCTCGTGGAAATGTAAGCCTGCGCCATCGCCTCGATGATGCCGATGAGAATGCCGCCGACAAAAGCACCGGGGATGGAGCCGATGCCGCCGAAAACGGCAGCGTCGAAGGCCTTGATGCCAGGCATGGCGCCCGTGGTGGGCTGCAGGACCGGCGAGTAGGAGCACAGCAACACACCGGCGATGGCGGCAAGGGCAGAGCCGATGGCGAACGTCATCGAGATGGTGCGGTTGACGTTGATGCCCATGAGCTGAGCGGCGGCCTTGTCCTCGGACACGGCGCGCATGGCCTTGCCCATCTTGGTCTTACCCGTAAAGAACATCAGGCCGGCCATGATAACCAGGCAGGCGACGATGGTGACGAGCGAGACGGCGCTTACGTTGAACTTGGCCAAGAACTCCGGCACCTGGAAGGTGACGAGCGAAGTGAAGTTCTTGGGCGTGGCGCCCCACAGAAGCTGCGCGGCGTTCTGCAGTAAGTAGGACACGCCGATAGCCGTGATCAGAACGGCCAGCGGGCCCGCCTGACGCAGCGGCTTGTATGCCAGACCCTCGATGAGAACACCGAGAACGGTACAGGCCACACAAGAAAGAATTACAGATACCCAGCCCGGGAGGCCGAGATACGACGTGGCGCAGAACGAGACATAGGCACCGACCATGATGACGTCGCCGTGAGCGAAGTTCAGCATCTTGGCGATACCGTAGACCATGGTGTAGCCCAACGCGATGATGGCGTAGACGCTGCCCATGGACAGGCCGTTGACCAGGTATTGGATAAAGACCGTCATGTTCCACATCCCCCTTTCGAATAGGTTTCCAGTTGATGTATGAAACAGGGACGTTACATTGTCCCTAGATACCAAGCAAGCAGGGAAGGCCAAAACCTCCCCTGCTTGGGATCAAAACCGCTCTATGTAAGGCGGCCAATTAGGCCTGTACGTACTTGCCGTCGGTGATGACGTAAGCCGTGGGCTCCTTCTGGACCTGGCCCTTATCGTTCCAGGTGAGCTTGCCGGTCAGACCGTCAACGGTAATCTTGAGCATAGCCTTGGACAGCTTCTCGGCGACCTCGGTCGGATCGGCGTCGACACCAAGACCGGCCTCCTTGACGGCCTCGGCCACCGCGTGCACGCCGTCGTAGGCGTCGGCGGCAAACTGGTCGGGGGTATCGCCGTACTTATCCTTGTAAGCGTTAACGAAGTCGGCGTTCTTCTCGTCGTCGGCAGAGAACGGGGTCATGAGCAGCAGACCCTCGGCAAGAGAGGTATCGAAGCCCTCAACGCCCAGGATGCCGTCCATGCCGTCGCAGCCCATCATCTTGACGTCGTAGCCCATGTCCTTGGCGTTCTTGAGCAGGACGGACGCCGGCGTGTAGTAGATCGGCGCAAAGATCATGGTGGCGCCGGCCTGCTTGGCCTTAGTCAGCTGGTTGGTAAAGCTCGTGGCGGAGTCGTCCTTAAAGGTCTCCTCGTCAACAATCTCGAGCTTGGACTCAGCAGCCTGGGCCTTAAAGGAATCTGCGATGCCCGAAGAATAGGCGTCGCCGGAGTTATAGAACAGCACGAACTTCTCGTCCGGATACTTCTGGGCCAGGAACTTGGCAGCGTTGACACCCTGGTTGGGGTCGGTGAAGCAAACCTGGAAGACGCAATCCTTGCCGTCGGTGACGTCCTCGGAGGACGCGGACGGGGTGATCATGAACGTCTTGGGGTCGTTACCACACTCTGCGGCAACGGCAACCGACGCACCCGTGGTGGTCGGACCGACGAGGGCCTGCATGCCCCAGTCGAGCAGGGTGTTGAAGGCGTTGACGGCCTTCTCGCCATCGGCCTGGTCATCCTCGGCCTTGCTGGCAAGCGGCAGATCCTTGGTCGAGAAATCCTTGCAGCCAAGCTCGACACCCTGGGTAACGGACTTGCCGTAGGACGCGTTGGCACCGGTCAGCGGGCCGATGGTGCCGATCTTAAACGAAGCGTCGCTCGAAGCGGAACCGCTGTCGCCGCCGTTGGAGGAGCAGCCAGCTAGAATGGACATCGCCCCCAGACCTGCTGCGCTCGCGATAACGCTCCTGCGATTCATAACAGGGTTCAATGACTTACCGGTGAGGCTCGACATGCGGCTCTCCTCTCATTTATCGTCGGGTTTCAGTTGCCCGACAGGCCATCCTTCGCCGTGTTCGGCGTTCGCAAAATAGTAGACGCTTTAGTTGAGAAAAGTGGCGATTATTTCAACTTTTCTTTTGTTTTGCCCATTTATCCATAATTCTGCGTATTCCTATCGGTTTATGCAGTTTAGCCACTTTATTGTGTGAAAGTAGTGTTTCCGTTCTGTTACAAGCGTCCTCGCCCTGAATAAAACGGCCCCGCCGGTCTCGTTATATGCACTTAGGCGGCGATGTATTTGCCGTCCTGAATCACATAGGCCGTAGCGGGCTTTTCGACCTGGCCCTTGTCGTTCCACGTGAGCTCACCCGTCAGGCCCTCAATCTTAATCTTGCGCATGGCCTTGGCAAGATCGCCGGCAATGTCGGCACCATCGACCGCAATATCGATGTCTGCCTTATCGATTGCCTCGACGATGGCGTGGACGCAATCGTAGGCGTCGGCGGCAAACTGGTTAGGCGTCTCGTCGTAGGCATCCTTGTAGGCCTTGACGAAGTCGGCGTTCTTCTCATCGTCGGCAGAAAACGGGGTCATGAGCAGCACGCCCTCGGCAAGAGAGGTATCGAAGCCCTCGACGGAGAGCAGGCCGTCCATGCCGTCGGTGCCCATGAGGGTCATGTCGTAGCCCATGTCCTTGGCGTTCTTGAGCAGGACGGACGCCGGCGTGTAATAGATCGGGGCAAAGATAAGCGTGGCGCCGGCCTCCTTGGCCTTGGTGAGCTGGTTGGTAAAGCTCGTGGAAGAGTCGTCCTTAAAGGTCTCGGTATCGACGATGTCGAGCTTGGACGCCTTGGCCTGCTCGGCAAAAGCGTCGGCAACGCCCGAGCTATACGTATCGCCGGAGTTGTAGAACAAGGCGATCTTGGCATCCGCGTATTTCTCGGCCAAGAACTTCGCGGCGCTGGCGCCCATGGTCGGATCGGTGAAGCAAACCTGGAAAACCGTGGTCTTGTCCTTGGTGACGTCGAGCGACGAGGCCGAAGGCGTGACCATAAGCATGTCGTCGGCAATCTCGCCCGAGACGGCAACGGCGGCACCAGTCGTGACGGGGCCGACGAGAGCCTGCATGCCCCAGTCGCACAGGGTATTGAAGGCGTTGATGGCCTTCTCGCCGTCAGCGACGTCATCCTCGGACTTAAGCGAGAGCTTGAGGTCCTTGGTCGAGAAATCCTTGGCGGCGAGCTTGGCACCCTTCTCGGCCGAGACACCATAGGTTGCCGCGGCGCCGGTCAAAGGGCCGATGACACCGATCTTGAAGGTCTTGCCGTCATCGGCGGAGCCGCCGTCCGAGCCACCCGACGAGCAACCAGCGAGTGCTGCGGTGCTACCGAGCGCCGCAGCGCCAGCCAAGAAACTCCTGCGGTTAAGTACGTTGTTGATGCTAAACATGGTGTCCCCCTTTTCGCTGGCCGTGGTGCGGCCGTCTTGCGGTACAGGGCAAACCTTATGGTGCAAACGTTGACAGTTTGTTACGGAAGTTCGTTTGTAGCGAGCGTGTTTCCAATGTTTCCGCAGCGTTTCGGGGATGGCGTTTTATGCTGCTCCCGCTGCCAGGCAAGCACGCGCCCGCACTTCACGCTAGAATGCACTCAACCTTTAAGCGGTTAATCCATCCATAAGATGCACGAAGGAGCTATCTATGAGCGAACCCCTGCGCACCGTGAACGTCGGCCTCATCGGTCTGGGAACCGTCGGCGGCGGCGTGGCCCGTCTGATCAAGAGCCACCACGATGAGTACCTGGCCGCCTACGGCATCGACCTTAAGCTGAGCCGCGCCTGCGCGCTTGCCTGGGAGCAGGCCGAAGCCGCCGGTATTGAGCGCGAGGCCTTTACGAGCGACTGGCACGACGTCGTCACCGACCCCGCCGTCGATATCGTCGTCGAGCTCATCGGCGGCGAGCACCCCGCGACCGAAATCTTCACCACCGCCTTCGAGAACGGCAAGCACGTCGTCTCTGCCAACAAGGCCCTGCTGGGCCGTCATGTCGAAACGCTCGCCGAGAAGGCGCGCGCGTGCGGCGTGCAGATTAAGTGCGAGGCCAGCTGCGGCGGCGGCATCCCCATTGTCAGCACGCTCGAGCACGACCTGGTGGGCAACAAGATCCTGACCATCGCTGGCATTCTCAACGGCACCACCAACTACATCCTGTCGCGCATGGACGCCGAGGGCGCCGATTATGCCGACGTGCTCGCCGACGCACAGGCCAAGGGCTATGCCGAGGCCGACCCGTCCGCCGACGTCGACGGCTTCGATGCCGCCAGCAAGACAGCGATCCTCGCTTCCATCGGCTTTGGCACCCGCGTTACCACCGACGATGTGTACCAGCAGGGTATCCGTACCATCGGCGCCGAGGACATCGCCCAGGCCCGCGAGCTCGGCTACACCATTAAGCTGCTCGGTATCGCCCGCAACACCGACGCCGGTGTCGACGTCCGCGTGCATCCCACGCTGATCCCCGCCGACCATATGCTTGCCAAGGTCAACGGCGCCATGAACGCTGTCTACGTGGTAGGCGACGCCGTGGGCGAGACTATGTTCTACGGTGCCGGCGCAGGCTCCTTCCCCACCGCAAGCGCCGTCGTGGGCGATATCCTGTCGCTCTCCGAGCAGATCAGCCGCGGCGTGGCTCCGCTGCCCGAGATTGAGCCCTATGGCCACAACCTCGCCTTTAAGCCCATGGACGAGCTCCAGACCAAGTACTATGTGCGCCTGAAGGTCGCCGACCGCGTGGGCGCCCTGTCCGAGACGGTCGATATCTTTGCCAAGCACAACATCTCGATCTCGCTCATCAACCAGGTCGAGGACGGCAAGTCGGGCGTTAGCGATGCCTGCTCGGTCATCTTCCTGACGCACCGCGCGCTCGAGAAGGACGTCCAGGCTGCCGCCGCCGAGCTTGCCAGCGTCGACTGCGTGGCCGAGGTCGCCAACGTCCTGCGCATCGAGGACGTCGAGGCCTGGACCGAAGGCGTTATGGCGAACTAGTTCGCTCTTCGTTATACGGCATATATGTTTTCCTAGCGAGCGACATGTCCTCCTATGTCACGGGCACCGTGCTCCCCGTCGACGGAGCCGCCCACTCCTAAAGGTCGCAAGCCACGACTTCGAACCTCAACGAGGCCCAACGCAAAAGGCGCGCTGCCTGCATCAACCGCAGGCAGCGCGCCTTCTATTATTTGGACGGAACCCGTATCCCGACATTCCTTGCTACTTGCCGTCGTCGTCCTGGGCTTCATCGCGCGCATAGAGCTCCAGCATGCGGCGGCGATATTCGCGCACGGCGAGCTTGGCGCGCTCCAGGCGGCGGCGCTCACGCGGAGTCAGCTCGGACAGGTCAACCTCGTCTCCATAGGTCTTGTCGGCAAGCAGGCGCGCCGCGTCCACGATGCGGGCATCGATGTGGCCGCTCGCTGCCTCGGCGGAAAGACGCTCGGCAATCGTATCGAGCGTAGGCAGGCCCTCGAATACGCGACCATGGCCATGCGATGTCAGCAACTCGTGCTCGCGTGCGAGCAGGCTTGCCAAATCGTGATGAGCACGCAGGATGTCGAGCGCATCGGATGGATGCTCGGCAACTTCTGCCACGGCGGCAACCGGCGCGGCGTCGACCACGCGGTAGAAGAGCTGCGCGAGTAATGGCATCAAGAACACCGTGATGGCACCAGCGGCAACCATGACCGACGCAATATCTTGCGACAGCGCACCCGCGTTGACGGCAACGCTTGTCACGGCAACGATGATCGGCAGGGCCGTGGTGCAGTACAGGGCCACGGTAATGCGGCCATACGCCGACACATCGCGCGTCGCGGGACAAATGCCCATAGAGATGAGAATGGGCACGGCACGAATAATCAGCAACGCCACGATAAAACCCGCGAGCAAGCCCGGGCGCGACGCCACGGCCGTCAGGTCGATCTTTGCGCCCGATACGGTAAAGAACACCGGAATCAAAAAGCCGTAGGCCAGGCCGTCGAGCTTGGTCTCGAGCGTATGGTTGCCCTCGGGGATGATATAGCGCAGGACAAAGCCGGCGGCAAAAGAACCCAACACGATGTCGAGGTCAAAGATGGCCGAGAACGCCACGAGCGTGACCAGGATGAGCACCGTCAGGCGCACGAAGGTCTGCGACGTGGTATCGGCGCGTTCCTCGACAAACGCAAAGAAGCGGCTGCCGACGCGCTTGGAGCGACTTGGGACCACGGCCAGCAACACGCAAACCGCCGCAAACAAGCCAAGGATTACGAGCGTTTGGATGCCTGTGCGGGCAGACAGCAATACCGACATAGCAAGCACGGGCCCAAGTTCGCCCCAGGTGCCATACGCGAGAATCGAGTCGCCCACGCGCGTTCCGGTCAGCGAACGCTCACGCATGATGGGCACGAGCGTGCCGAGCGCCGTCGAAGTGAGGGCAAGCGTCACGGCGATACCGTCGAAATGGCTGACCGAGAACCACGGGGTAAAGCGCACGGCGAGCCAGGCGATACCAAACGTGACGACCCATGTCGCCAAGCCGTAGCGCCCCTCCACACCCGTGATGCTCTTGGGGTCGATCTCAAAGCCGGCAAGCAGGAACAAAAAGGCCAGGCCGAGCTCGGACACGAGCGAGACCTCGGCATCTACATGGATAATGTCGAGCATATGGGGTCCCAGCACCGCGCCGAACACGAGCAAAAAGACCGTCTCGGGAACGGGTTTCCCGGGAATCGCCGAGGCGATGAAGGGGCTTGCAAAGGCCACGAGCGCGATGATGGCGAGCGAAACGAATGCCATGTGATGCCTTTCTCTTGTTTGCGCTTCACTGTAGCACCCTCGCCGTCCTCAACGCGCCGCGAGCTGTCGTATCATAGTGAGGTTTACAAACATGTGGCTCAAGGCGACCGCAGGGCTGACCCCGCAAACCGACCGCTGCCGCATACCGTACCGTACGCCCAACCGATCAGGAAGGCAGGAACCAATGGTCTCTCGTATCTACGTGGAGAAGAAACCCGGGTTCGACGTCGAGGCTCAGCAGCTCAAGGGCGAGCTGACCGAAATTCTCGGCATCAAGGGCATCGAGGCCCTGAGGATCATCAACCGCTACGACGTCGAGGGCATCGACGAGGAGCTTTTCCGCTCCTGCGTGCCGACCGTCTTTAGCGAGCCCCAGGTCGATGTGACCTACGACGAGCTCCCCGCAAGCGATGGCGCTGTCTTTGCCGTCGAATTCCTGCCTGGCCAGTTTGACCAGCGCGCCGACTCCGCCAGCGAGTGCGTGCAGCTCATCAGCCAGGGCGAGCGCCCCGCCGTGCGCTCCGCCAAGGTCTATATGATCTCGGGCGCCCTGGACGAGGCCGCCATCGAGGCCATCAAGCACTACGTGGTGAACCCCGTCGAGGCGCGCATCGCCTCGCTCGACCTGCCCGAGACGCTGTACATGGAGACCCCCGAGCCCCAGCCCGTCGAGGTGCTCGACGGCTTCCGCGAACTCGACGAGGCCGGCCTTGCCGCCTTTATCGCCGATCGCGGCCTTGCCATGGACGAGGCGGACATCGCCTTCTGCCAGCAGTACTTCCGCGATGAGGACCGCGACCCCACCATCACCGAGATCCGCGTGATCGACACCTACTGGTCCGATCACTGCCGCCACACCACCTTCGGCACCGTCCTGGACGACGTGACGATCGACGACGCCGTGGTGCAGCAAGCCTTCGACCGCTACATGGAGATGCGCCACGAGCTCGGTCGCGACGCCAAGCCCGTCTGCCTCATGGACATGGGCACCATCGGCGCCAAGTACCTTAAGAAGACCGGCGTCATGACCGATGTCGACGAATCCGAGGAGATCAACGCCTGCACCGTCAAGGTGAAGGTCGATGTCGATGGCGAGGACCAGGACTGGCTGTTCCTCTTTAAGAACGAGACCCACAACCACCCGACCGAAATCGAGCCCTTCGGCGGTGCCGCCACCTGCGTGGGCGGCGCCATCCGTGACCCGCTCTCGGGCCGCAGCTATGTGTATCAGGCCATGCGCGTCACCGGTGCCGGCGATCCCACCGTCCCGGTTTCCGAGACGCTCGAGGGCAAGTTGCCGCAGCGCAAGCTCGTGACCACTGCCGCCGCCGGCTACTCCAGCTACGGCAACCAGATCGGCCTTGCCACCGGTCAGGTCAACGAGCTCTATCACCCCGGCTACGTAGCCAAGCGTATGGAGGTCGGCGCCGTCGTGGGCGCTACCCCGGCAAACCACGTGCGCCGCGAGTGCCCCGCCCCCACCGACAAGATCATCCTGCTGGGTGGCCGCACCGGCCGTGACGGCATCGGTGGCGCCACCGGCTCCTCCAAGACCCAGAACACCGAGTCAATCGAGACCTCGGGTGCCGAAGTCCAGAAGGGCAACGCCCCGGTCGAGCGCAAGCTGCAGCGTCTGTTCCGCCGCGGCGATGCCTGCCGTCTGATCAAGCGCTGCAACGACTTTGGCGCCGGCGGCGTCTCGGTCGCCGTGGGCGAGCTTGCCGACGGCCTGTACGTGGACCTGGACACCGTGACCAAGAAGTACGACGGCCTGGACGGCACCGAGCTCGCTATCTCCGAGTCCCAGGAGCGCATGGCTTGCGCCGTCGCCGACGGTGACGTCGAGGAGTTCATGGGCTACGCCGCCGAGGAAAACCTGGAGGCGACCGTTATCGCCGAGGTTACCGCCGAGCCGCGCATGCGCATGGCATGGAACGGCGTCGCCATCGTCGATCTGTCCCGCGAGTTCCTCAACTCCAACGGTGCGCCCAAGCACCAGGTCGCCCACGTCTGCGCCCGCAGCGTGTGGCAGCCCAGCTGGGCCGGCACCACGCTCGCCGAGCGCATGACCTCGCTCGTCACCGACCTCAACGTCGCTTCCAACAAGGGCCTTTCCGAGCGCTTCGACTCCACCATCGGCGCCGCGACCGTGCTCATGCCCTTTGGCGGCAAGACGCAGCTCACCCCAAGCTCGGCCATGGTCGCCAAGTTCCCCGTGGACGGCGAGACCACCACGGCGAGCGCCATGGCATGGGGTTTCAACCCCTATCTGATGGAGGCCGATCAGTTTGCGGGCGCCTACCTGTCCGTGGTCGAGTCCATTGCCAAGCTCGTTGCCGCCGGCTTTGAGCACAAGCGCGCCTATCTCTCCTTCCAGGAGTACTTCGAGCGTCTGCGCACCGAGGCCGAGCGCTGGGGCAAGCCCACGGCAGCCGTCTTGGGCGCCCTCATGGCCCAAGTCGACCTGGGTGCCGGCGCCATCGGTGGCAAGGATTCCATGAGCGGCTCGTTTGAGGACGAGACCGGCGAGCTCAACGTTCCGCCGACCCTGATCAGCTTCGCTGTCGCCGTGGGCAAGGCCGCCCGCGCCGTCTCGCCCGAGTTCAAGGGCCTCACGCACCGCGTCGTCCGCATCGCCCCCGCCACCTATGGCGAGGACTACCGCCCCGACGCTCAGCAGCTGCTCGCGGCGTTTGACGCCGTCGAGGCGCTCACTGCTACCGGCAACGCCCTGGCCATCTCCACGCCCGGCTACGGCTGCGGCGCCGAGAGCCTCTTTAAGATGTGCGTCGGTAACCAGATCGGTATCGAGCTTGCCGAGGATGTAGACGTAGAGAGCCTCTTCACCCCGCTCTACGGCAGCTTTATCGTCGAGCTCGCCGAGGACGCCGAGCTGCCCGAGGTCGCCGACGGCGTTGTCGTCGAGCCCCTGGGTACCACCGTCGAGGGCTATGTCATCGACACCGGCTCCGAGGTCATCGAGCTCGCCAAGCTCCAGGAGGCCTGGGAGAGCGGCATCGAGGGCGTCTTCGCCTACCGCAGCGCCGGCGAGACCCCCGAAGTCGAGACCATCGACTTCCGCGCCAAGGATATCCACGTGTACGGCGGCGCCAAGATCGCCCGCCCGCGCGTGATCATCCCCGTGTTCCCCGGTAACAACTGCGAGTACGACAGCGCCCGCGCCTTCCGTGCCGCCGGTGCCGAGGCCGACACCTTCGTGATCAACAACCTCACGCCCGAGGCCGTCGCCGAGAGCACCCACGAGCTCGCCCGCCGTATTCGCCAGAGCCAGATCGTCATGATCCCCGGCGGCTTCTCGGGCGGCGACGAGCCCGATGGCTCCGCCAAGTTCATCACGGCGTTCTTCCGCGCTCCCGAGGTCACCGAGGCAGTCCGCGACCTGCTCAAGGCCCGCGATGGCCTGATGCTGGGCATCTGCAACGGCTTCCAGGCCCTGATCAAGCTCGGCCTGGTGCCCTACGGCGACATCGTCGATGCCACGCCCGATGCGCCCACGTTGACGTTCAACACCATCGGTCGCCATCAGAGCCGCCTGGTGCGCACCCGCATCTCGTCCAACCTGTCCCCGTGGCTGTCGCAGTGCAGCCTGGACGACCCCTACACCGTCGCCATCAGCCACGGCGAGGGCCGCTTTGTCGCCAATGACGAAGTGCTCGCCCAGCTGATCGCCAACGGCCAGGTCGCCACGCAGTACGTGGGCGAGGACGGCAAGCCCAGCATGGATCTCTCCGTCAACCCCAACGGCTCCGCACTCGCCATCGAGGGCATCACGAGCCCCGACGGCCGCGTCCTGGGCAAGATGGGTCATGCCGAGCGCCGCGGCGACAACCTGTACCGCAACGTGCCCGAGCATGTCCCCGGCGATAAGTTCATGCCGATCTTTGAGAGCGGCGTGGCCTACTTCGCCTAAACCTTTCCCATCGGGTACAATCCCTTCGGGTAACAACACCCGCCACCGACACATCCGGTGGCGGGTTCTTTTTTGCTTCGCGCATGTAGGAAGGACATCATGGAAAGCCGCAAGCCGTATCTCGCCACCCTGCCCGGACTCATCCTGGGCTGTCTTGTTTGCTGTGCACTCTGGGGATCGGCCTTTCCCTGCATCAAGATCGGCTACGCACTCTTTGGTATCCCGGCACACGATAGCGCTTCGCAGCTGCTCTTTGCAGGTTTACGCTTTACGCTTGCCGGCGTCCTGGTTATCGTTGGGATGAGCGCGGCCCAACGCCGCCCCCTCGTACCGCAAGCGCGCGACATCAAGCCCATCTTTGTCTTGTCGCTCTTCCAGACTATCGGGCAGTACTTCTTTTTCTACCTGGGACTCTCGCGCGCCAGTGCCATGTCGAGCTCCATCATCGAGGCCAGCGCCAACTTCCTCGCAATCCTCTTTGCCGCCCTGGCATTTCGCACCGAGAAGCTCAATACGGCCAAGGTGCTTGGCTGCGTGTTGGGCTTTGCCGGCGTCGCGCTTGTCAACCTTTCGAGCGCAGATGGCACCTTTGGCTTCACGCTCGATGGCGAGGGCTTTATCCTAGCCTCCACTGTCGCGGGCGCTCTTTCGACCTGCCTGATCGGCATCTTCTCGCGCAAGCACGACGGTGTTTTGCTTGCCGGCTGGCAGTTTTTAGTCGGCGGCCTGGTCCTCACCGCCATCGGCTTTTTGATGGGCGGCACATTGTCCCCCACCGAAGTCGCCCCCGCCATCGCGCTCATCATCTACATGGCGCTTATCTCCGCCGTCGCGTACTCGCTGTGGTCCCGCCTGCTCGCCGTCAACCCCGTCAGCCGCGTGTCGGTCTTTGGCTTTATGAACCCGGTCTTTGGCGTGCTGTTGAGCGCACTGCTGCTCGGCGAGGGCGCTGGCACGAGCCCCGTTACCGTCATCGTTGCCCTGTTGTTGGTCTGCGGCGGCATCATCATCGTCAACAAACCCAAAAAAGCCTAGCGAGCTCACCTTTTTAGGGAGGGCGTTTGCACACTTTAGCTTAATGGAATACATCGATGAGCTGAGGGCCGCCACGCACGCAAGCGTGCGACCCTTTTCCTAGCGTATCTGGATGCCGGCTTTCTTTTTCTCGGCCTTGACGCGGTAGAGCTCCGCATCGGCAGCGCGAAGTAAGTCTTGCCAGGTATCAACACTATCGCCGACCCGCGCGTAACCGATGGACATCCGCAATGCATACGGCACCTCGGCATGCGCGAGCTCGTCGTTGATTGTCGCGCACAGATGCATGATATCCTGTTCCGCCACTGCCTTTTGGAGCACCACGAACTCATCGCCACCGTAGCGTGCGATAAAGCCACCAGACGCCGAGCAGACCTCTTTGAGCGCAGCGGATATAACCTGAAGAGCATGGTCGCCCTCCACATGTCCATAGCGATCGTTAATCTGCTTAAAGCCGTCGGCGTCCATCATGAGCAGATATACATCTTCGGCCTGATCCACATTTGAAAAGAGCGACAGCATATAGGTCTCAAAACGGTTGCGGTTATTGAGTCCAGTCAACGGGTCAGTCGAGATCAGTTGCTCCTGGCAGATGATATAGAGCAGCAACATGCTAATCATTATGCCGACACAAAGGCCGGGCACCGAGTATACGACCTGAAAGGTACCGCCCACCAGGGCCGGAATGGCGAAAAATGCCAAGGTTCGATAGATAGCCTTCGTCTGTAGGCTCTCGACCCTGCGAGATTGCACAAACGCATGCAGGGACGTATGTATAACGTAACAGTAGCTGACAATGGGCTGGATCATATAGGCAAAGCCGCGACGATACACGCCCTGCGAATCGATATAGAACAAGGCGTGCGTCCAGTAACTGGTAAAAGCCAGCACGACCACCAGAGCCGTAGGCAACGTTACAAGCACCACCCTATAGCGCGAGGTCACAAGGCGAGAGCCCTGCATCGTCTCGGAATAGATAAACCAAATGAGACACGCGATGGCAAAGAGCGAAAACGAAACCGCGTTGGAAATCCAGTTGGCAGCAATACCCAACGTGCCGTCCGCACCATCCGAAAGCGTCCAGATCATATCGAATAATATGTACGCGGCAGAGGTGTAGCCAAGCATGCTAAACAATAGCTGCAGGGTGCTCGAGAACAAGGAGCGACGACTTCGCGCGGCAAGCCCGATAAGAACAATCATGCATAGCAGGAATATCTCAATCTTGAGTGCCTTAACCACTAGACGCCATCCCTTCAATATCCGAATGGTCAGAATCGCCCAATTCGAATCAGGGCAATAAACACCCCTTTACTCCGCAGGGGTAAAGGGAATCATAGCAAAGCGCCCGAACATCACTGCAAAACAGTTTCTGTTCGGGCGCTCGGACGGCGCGAATTGCACGCCGGAATCAATTATCGGTAACGGCCGTTACTCGCCGTCGATGTCGGTCGCGACGGCCTCCTCGATGGCCTCGACACCGGCAGGCGACAGGTCCTCCTTGCCCTGGCAGAACTTCTTGTCGACCCAGCCGGTCAGAATCGGAGCCATGATTGCCGTGATGATAACGGCAGTGGCGATCTGGGCGTACGCGGTGGGTGCAAGCTCGGCGTAGCGCGGCGCGACCTCGGCGAGAGCAACCGGCGTGGTCATAGCCGTGCCGGCGATGGTGGAGCAAGCCACGGCAGCCTTGCCGTTACCACCGCACAGGCGCTCGAACGCAAGGGTGATGGGACCGACGACAAACAGCGTGACAAGGCCCAGCAAGATGCCGGAAATGCCACCAGTGATAAAGCTCGACAGGCTCATGGACGCACCGAGCTGAAATCCGATGACGGCAATCGCAGGGTTGGCACCGGGAACTAGCAGGTTCTTGATAAACGGGAACAGGTTACCCAGAACCATGCCGATAACGAGCGGCAGGATGGATCCGATGATGGTGCCGACGGGGATGTTGGCGAGACCCGAGACACCGAGGATGATCATGGTGACGGCGGGGCCGGCCGTAAAGAACAGGATACCGACGGCGCCCTGCTCGGACTCATCGCCGAACTCGCCCATGATGCCCGTATAGAGCGCCATGTTGCAAAACGTAATGCCGCCGATGATAGACACGGAGCTCAGACCCAGGAAGTTGTCGTTAAAGAAATATGCCACGCCTAGGCCGAGAGCCGCTGCGACGACCAGCTTGGGAATCAGCACGACGATGCCGGTCTTGATGGCGCCCGGCGTGGACTTGAAGCTGATGCCGGCGCCCACAAACAGCAGGATCGCGGCGACGATGGTATTGGAGCCACCGCGACAGGCAGCCGTAAAGAAGCCGCCGATCTCAAAAACCTGCGGGCAGAAGGTGTTGAGCAAAAGACCGACGATCATCGGATAGATCATGATGTCGCCCGGAATGCGCGGGACTTTGAATTTCTTTTGCTCGTTGGTGGTTGCTTCCTGTGCCATGAAACCCCATTTCCGCTGACGGGGTACAAAAGCCCACGTCACGCTTTGCTACAGTAAAGTTTGACCATGGTACCAGAAGAAATAGACCAGCTCGGTGAAAAATCCGACAAGTTGGGATGGAACGAGATTCGGCGCCCGCGACGCCACCCCTATATAAGGCTCAAGACAATATAGAGTACGATGCCCGAGACGCAGCACCACAGCATCGATTTTGTCTTGACCGCCACGACCACGACGCCGGCGGCCGCAATCCAGGGAACCAAGGCAGGCCAGAGTCCCGCGTCGAACGCGCCGGGGCTCACCAAGTCGTTGGCGACCAGCGCGGCAAAGGCAGCGGGCGGGATATAGCCCAGGGCCTCGGTAATGCGGGGCGACAGGGTCCGCCCGCGCAAGGCGAACGCCGGCGCGATGCGAAAGAACGCGATAGCAGCCCACGACGACAGCCACAGAACCAAGAACTCGTTAACGGGCATCGCGGGCACCTCTTCCGTCAAATACAGCATCGCACGCCAACGCAATGGCAATGCCGGCCACGACGCTTGCCGGCACGGCAATATTCGTGAGGCCCAAAAACTTGCATACGGCGACGGACACCGCGCCCGAAACCGCCGCGACAACGTTGCCGCGCGACAGCCGCTGCGAAAAGAGCAGGCAGATAAAGAGTGAGGTGCAGACAAAGGCTGCAATGGCGGTGGGAACATCGACAACGGCGCCGACGATGGCGCCCGTCGTACACGAAACGCCCCATGTTGCGATAAGGATCACATTGAGCACGAAGGACTCACGCGGGCCCCAATCCTCCCCTTCAACCAACTTGGCAAGCGAGATGCCGTATGCCTCCTCGGTAAGTGTCGCGGCAACAGCCAACGTCTGACGCTTCGAGGCACCCCTCAGATGCGGTGCGATCGATGCCGAGTAAAGCGCAAAGCGCGAGGAGATTGCGGCGACGCTCGCGACGATCGATGCTGCAGGCACACCCGCCAGCCACAGGTTGCAGATCATAAACTGCCCGCTGCCCGTCACAAACGTGCTGCTCAGGGCAAAGACCATCCAGGGCTCCATTCCCGTCTGCCCCATGATCATTCCGCACGGCGCGCCTATTGCAACATAGGTAAGCATCACCGGCCAGACGGTTCTAACGATTTTGAGCACCATACGCTTCTCATCCTGACAAGGTCTCCGAGCCGCATGTAGCGATACGGCAGAATCATCATCCGACAGCAACCGAGTTCACCTACAATTGCCACCGGATCGAAAGACACAACTTTTTAGGAAGTCATTATGACAGCTATCGATCGAGACCGGGCGCGCGCGGCCTTCAAAAGCTACACCGATGCCTACGACGCCACCAACCCACGCATCGCGCTCAAAATCGAGCATACGTACCACGTGGCCGAGGCATGCGATGCCGTAGCGCGCGAGCAGGGCTGGTCGTCAGAAGATATTGACCTGGCATGGCTTTGCGGCCTGCTACACGATATGGGCCGCTTTGAGCAGCTGCGACGCTGGGACACCTTTAAGGACGCCGAGAGCATGAGCCATGCGGCGCTGGGCATCGAGGTCCTCTTTGGCGAGAATCCCGCCGATGCACCCGCCACGACAAACATCCGTGACTTTATCGAAACCGGTGCGCATGACGAGCTCATCCGAGCGAGCATCGCCTATCACAGCGACTTTCGCCTGCCGGCACAACTCGACGAGCGTACACGGTGCTTCTGCGATATCGTGCGCGATGGCGACAAGATCGACATTATGCGCACCATCGCCGACAGCACCGTCGATACCATCCTCAAGGTGGATGAGGACGCGTTTCTAGCCAGTCGCTTCTCGGTACCGACGCTTGCCGCCTTTGACGAGCATCGGTGCGTCGCGCGCGACGAGCGCAACGAGCCGGCGGACTACCTGGTGGGACTCATCTGCTTTATGTTTGAGCTCGTCTATCCAGCGAGCCGTACGCTGGCGCGCGAGCAGGGCGATATCTACCGCCTGCTCGACGCGCCCTTTGGCATTACGCGGCCCTTTACCGACCCCGCCACGCAGGCGACTTGGAGCCGCCTTAAGGACGAGATGCGCGACTGGCTGGCGCGCGCCTAGCGCTCAAGCTGGGCCAGCAGTTCCTCGACGACCTCGACGGCATCGCCGACAACCTTGTACTGGGCAGCACCAAAGATGGGGGCATCCGGGTCCTCGTTGATGGCAATAATGCACTCTGCCCCACCGATGCCGGCAAGATGCTGGATGGCGCCCGAAACACCGATACTCACGAGAAGCTTGGGCGAAACCGATACGCCGGTCTGGCCAATCTGATGGCGATACTCCAACCAGCCGGCCTCCACGACAGGTCGCGTGCAACCAAGCTCGGCTCCCAGAGCCTCGGCGAGCCTTCGCATCAGGGGCAGATTCTTCTTGGAGCCAATGCCGCGGCCCACCACGACCAAGCGCTCGGCATCGGCGATCGAGGCCTGCTGCCTCCACTCCTCGGCGGGAATCGAGATCTCGACACGAGCCTTAGCATCATCCGCAAGCGATATCTGGGTGATCGTGCCGGAGCGGTCGTAGTCAAAGTCGGGCGCCTTAAAGATGCCGGGACGAACCGTTGCCATCTGGGGACGATGATTGGGGCAGACGATGGTGGCCATCAGGTTGCCGCCAAACGCCGGACGCGTCTGTTGCAGCAGTCCCGTCTCCGTATCCATCGAAAGTACGGTGCAGTCAGCCGTAAGGCCCGTCTGCAAGCGCACGGCAACGCCGGGTGCCAGTTCGCGGCCAAAAGCGGTCGCACCGTATAGGATGGCCTCGGGTTTGCGTTCGGCTACCAAATCGCAGATCAAGCGGGCGTAGACCTCCGCATCGTTTTGGCGCAGGCGCTCGTCGCGACAGGCCAGGACTTCGTCGGCGCCCGCGCAAACCAGATGCTCCAGGTCGCCGAGAGAACCCTCGGGACCCATACCGATCAGTGCCACCAGACGGCAGTCGCGAGCATCGGCAAGCTCGCGGCCCTTGCCCATAAGCTCATAGGCAACGGGAGTCACCGTATCGTGCTCGTCGGTCTGCGCGAATACCCAAATGTCTCGATATGCATCAAGGTCCACCGCACCAGCGGCCTCGTCACGCTCGATCGAGATAGCGTTGACAGGGCAGGCGTCGACGCACCCACCGCATAGGATGCAGCCGTCGGTTACGCGGGCGCATCGGCTGGGTCGCTCGCCTTCCACTACGATGCCGCCCGAGGCACAGGCGCGAACGCAGCGACCGCAGCCGATACAGGCTTCGCTATCGATAATCAGTCCGCTCATCTATGCCATCCCCTCGATAATCTTGGCAAGCTTTGCCGCCTGCTCGGACGCCGTCCCCTCAACGGCCTCGCACGTTTGGTCACGGTCGGGCACAAACGAGCGCACGACCTGTGTCGGCGACCCGGCAAGACCGCAACGCGCGGGGTCGGCGTTCACGTCGGCGGCACTGACCACGCACACGTCCGCCTCCTCCGCCGCGCGAATACCGGCAATACTCGGCATACGCAACTGGCCAATCTCCTTGGCAGTCGTCATCGCGCACGGCATCTCAAGATACACCGTCTCCTCGCCGGCATCGCATCCGTGAACGAACGCCAGCGAGCCACAGGTCGTAAAGCCCGCGCTCTGCACGCAACTCACGTCGGTCACGCAGGGAATCTCAAAGGCTCCGGCAAGCTCGGGACCAATCTGGGCCGTATCGCCATCCACCGCCATCTTGCCGCAGATGAGCAGGTCGAAGTCCTCGTCGAGCGCCTCGATGCCGCACTTGAGGGCATAGGTGGTGGCTAGGGTATCGGCACCTGCAAAGGCACGATCGGTCAGAAGCAGCGCGTCGTCGGCACCTCGAGCGATGCAGTCGCGCAGCAGCGACTCGGTCGCGGGGATGCCCATCGACACCACCGTTACGCGCACATCCATGCCAAAGCCGATAAAGTCGTCCTTCAGCGCCAGCGCGCATTCCAAAGCACTCGCATCAAAGGGATTAATGACCGCCTGCTTGCCATCGCGCACGATGGTATTGGTCTTGGGGTCCATCTTGACCTCGGTGCTGCCCGGCACGGCCTTGACGCACACCACCATATGGAAATCGCTCATCTTCACGCGCCCCCTTTCTGGACGAGCTCATCCAAGAGCTTCTCCGAAAACAGGTTACCGCGACCCAGCTGCCCGTCGGGATCGAGCTGGAGCTTGAGCCGCGCCGACTCGACCATGGCCTCGTGACCGTACATCGTCTCCAAGAAGCCCGCCTTGATCTTGCCGACGCCATGCTCGGCAGAAACGGCACCGCCCATGGCCGTGACCTCAGAAGCCCACTGGGCAAAGAGTTCTCCGCCGCGGCGATAATCCTGCGCATCGCGCGGCAGAATGTTCACATGCAGATGGTTGTTACCGATGTGCCCCCAGGCGGCAGATTCAAGCCCACTTTCGGCCAACGTGCGGCGATAAAGGGCGATGACATCGGCCAAGTGCGCGTTGGGCACCGACATGTCCGAACCCAGTTTGGTGATGGTGGGATCCATGCGGCGGCGCTCGTCGATAAGCATATTGACGCTCTCGGGGACCGCATGGCGGAAGAACCGCTGGCACTCGCGATCGACCTCGGTGCGCGCGACCCATGTCGCATCGTCACTGCCGCCCGCAAGCTCCAGTACCCACCCCAAGTGATACAGCTCCTCAGTCGCCTGAACTTCGTCGTCGCAGTCGAGCTCCACGTAGACACAGACCTTGGCGTCTTTGTCGAGCGCAGGCAGCGAGGCAAACGCCGTCGACTGCTCGCGCTGGCGACGTAGAATATCCAGGGCGCCAGCATCGAAGTACTCGATGGCAGCCGCATGGGACAGGACGGGACGCACAGAATCGGTGAAGGACACGGCCTTGTCTTCGCTGTCGAAGAAGCAGCTCACGCCCCAAACGACCGCAGGCGCCGCCTGCAGGGCAATCTCGAGCTCGGTGATGACGCCGATTGTGCCACATGCACCGATAAACAGATCGATGGCATCCATATCGTCAGCAACGAAATAGCCCGAAGCATTTTTGGTCTTGGGCATGGTGTAGTCGGGAAGGTCGAGCTCGAGCGCGCGGCCCTCTGCCGTCACAAGCGACAGGTGGCGACCCTGGGCAAAAGCCTCGCCGCGCTGAAGCTCAAGCAAATCGCCATCAGCCAGCGCGACGCGGAGTCCCGTGATATGTGGGCGCATGGGGCCGTAGGCGTAGCTGCGAGCACCGGAGGCGTTACATGCCGCCATGCCGCCCAGACAGGCAGATGCCTCGGTGGGATCGGTGGGAAAAAACTGCTCGGGGGCCTCTTGGAACTCCTCGTAGGCCTCAAGCGATGCCTGGTCCCAACCAGCGGTCGGCAGCACCTTCTTGCCCAGCTGCTTGCGCAGTTCCGAGAGCACAACGCCCGGCTCCACGCGCAGCAGAAATTGGCCTTGTTCATCGCGGCGAAGGCCCAAGTAGCGATTCATGCGGGAAGTATTGAGAATGTGACCGCCATGAGGCACGGCGCCGGCGGCAAGGCCGGTCCGGGCGCCCTGAACCGTCACCGGGACACGCTCGACATGGAGCTTTTTCAAAATGGCGCGGACCTCGTCCTCCGTTGTCGGAAACGAGATGCTCGAGGCCTCGCCCGATGTGCGAGACTCATCGCGACCATACTCTTCGAACTCGTCGGTGAAGGGTTTAATGGTTGCAGGCACGCGAACTCCCCCTTTAGCTAACTACAGTGTTTGCAGGGAGATGTTACCGCATCGTTTCGTCGACGTGTTCGAGACCGTCTCCATAATTGGCGTTTTTTACGTTCGTGTAATTCGGTGAGCGGCTGGATTTCCTCGACAGACGATGCTTTTGACACATATAGCCCCGCCGTCGCCGACCGCGCGATTGTCGCTCGAAAAAAGTTGGAGTATTTTTTGCCGCCATTTACCTGCGGAGACGCCAATCCGTCAAGCATTTGGTCAGAAATTGGTCAAGTAGCGGCTGATACCGTCGGCGTCGACAGCCAAACCGATAGTAGTTTTGGCCCAGAAGCAGGGAGGTTCCCATGGCATATCACTGGCCCCAGTACGGCATCGCCATCGAAGTCGACGACGATCCCTATCTCCTGCCTTTTGACGAAGAGGCATTCCCCGATACGACGGTCTACCACGTTACCACCGATGTGATCTGCGACCCCGAGTCGTTCTCGGCGCTCGCCCACCACATCGCGCATATCCACGACATCGAGCTCCCTCCCGACTTCGAAGAACTCGTCTACTCGCGCCGCCTGATGCTTCACATGCTCTTTGGAGCGGACCCGTCCACCTTTGCGCGCATCTATGCCGCCAAGGGTGCCGCATGAGCGCGAAGAAGCCGCCCCACTTTGCAGGTCTGGGGCATCGCAGGAAGCTCATCGTTGCCTGCTTGGCCATCGTCTGTGCCCTTGTCGCCGTAGGACTATACGCTTGGCAGTCGCAGCCCGTACCCGAGGCGGGCGCTTCGGTTGCGACGGCCGAGGGCAAAACGCGTCAGGAAATCCAAGATGAGCTCGACGCCATCGTCCGCGACAACATGATGACGATTTCGGTCGCACCGGTCGCTCAGCTGCAGGAGGACGGCAAGCTGCGCGTCAACGTGCAAAACGTCCAAGACAATAAATTTCCCCAGCGATTCCGCGTCATCCAAAACGACGAGACCATGTACGAATCCGGTGTGGTCGAGACCGGCAAGACAATCGAGACGTGCCCCGCCGGCGACATCAAAGAAGGCGAGGCGTACATCGAGATCCAGGCACTCGATGCAAAGACCCTCGACAGCCACGGCAATCCGACACGTGTCAAGGTACGGGTTGAGCAAGCCGAGAACTAGCTTTCCGGCCGACGCGGCACCGCACGCAATTCACCAGCATTCGTCCAATCATCGCGGGGACGGCCCGCGGCGAATAGAAAGGAACGACCATGGACATCACCAGGAACATGAACGGAGCCAGAGCGCTCGTCGTGGGCGCAGGGCTCGCGCTCGCGCTCGCAATGGGCGCCGCCCCGACGCCAGCTATGGCAGCCGGGCGCGTTGGAACCACGAAAGTAATGGTCAGGACCGAGATCGACAACGTTGAGTTCAAAGTTCCGACGGTTATTCCCTTCGTCGCCAAGGCCGACGGCACGCTTCAGGGTCCCTCAGAAGACGCGACCACCATCGACAATCATTCGGCCTACGGCATCCATGTCACCAACATGAAGATCGACGCCATGAACACCTGGACCATTGCCGCCGACGCCAAGGCCGGAACCGCGCAGAACTCCATCGACTTTAAGGTCGGCCCCGACGGCGCGCTCCAGAACGCCAGCGCCGCCGCGCAAGGGACGGGCCTCGATCTTTCCAAGAATGCAGCCTTCGACATGGGCTACCAGGGCATTGCCGGCGGCACGGACAAAATCAAGCTCAAGACAAGCGGAAACGTCGCCCGCGTCACGCGCGACATCTTCCGCGTAACCGGCGAAGGCGATCAGGTTGCGACGATCACCTGGACGGTCGAGCCCGGTGCGCACACGGCATAAGGCCGTCGCCCTGGCCGCCGCCGTCAGCATCCTAGCGTTTGGGCCAGCCATGGCCTTTGCCCAGCAAGAACAGGCGCAGGCCGCCACGCAAGTGACGGTCGACCTCTCGGAGCTCGACCGCGGCGACCGCGAGGAACCGTTGGCGCAGACAGGCGACAGACGATGGCTCTTGGCAGCAGGCGCCACAGCAGCAGGCGCGGGAACCGCCGGCCTCGGTCTGCACATCAAACGCAGCCAGAAACAAAACACGGACAGGCCGCACTAAATTAGCTAAGGAGACCCCATGGCATCGAAGAACCTTTTGCCCGTCGTCGCACTCTGCGGCGCGCTCGCAACCGGAACGCCTGTCGCCGCTTGGGCGACTCCCGTCATGGCAGACTCCTTACCAGTAGCCCTAAGTTCCGCACCAAATCCGTCGAGCGCCATTGCGTGCGAGCGTTTTTCGATCGCACAGGCCGTGATCTCAACCTCGGGATGCCTTCGTCGTAATACGGACGGCTCGATAGTCGTGGATATCAAGCGTTCGAACAAGGCAAACGGCTCCCAGGCGGGGTGCGCCGTCTGCACGTGGCGCTCGGTTGTGTTCGATGCAGATGGCGATCCATGCAATTTAGAGCTGCGCATCGACATCGCTTCGGTCGATGACTCGGTGAACGGAGCGAAGGTCGCCTTCGACGGTACGTTTTTTGAGAAAGGAGGCGGTATATGGCTGGGCTGCGCCGCCGCGAATGCAGACGACACGCAGCCCACCCTCTCATTCACGGCATCGTTGCGGCTGACCAAAGCCGGCACCGATGCCATCGCGGCGGGAGAAGCGTCCCTGCTGTTCTACGCCGTCAGCGCCAAAGACACAGACGCTCATTTCGAGAAACCAGCCGGATCACTCAGCCTTACACGAGGGATAGAGGCAGGCCCTATTGAAATCGATGCCCACGCGCAAAGCAGGCAACGAATTCTTGCCGACCCGGCGCTTCTCGAAATGGAGTGGAACGGATCCGGAGCCATCGGAATTCTCCCCTCCGCGCTTGACGCCAAGACGCTCCCCCCAAACGACGAACCCATCAACGCAACCATACAAGAAGAGAGCGCGGATAAAGAAGCAGGTGCGGGCGACACGCCGTCGCCGACAAACAGCGTCCCAGCTTCTTTCGAAGCACCGAATGAGCCCGCTACCGATCCAAACGATCCCGAGCTCGCGGACAGCCTGGGGCTTGCTGATCCTCAAGAGATCGATGAAGGTAACTGCTGCGTGCTTGCCGCGCTCGACCACACAGAGGTCATCGACGCTGCGAACATCGAAGTTGCCGCCGCCAATCAGCCCGTCCGCAAGTCGGCTATCATCGCATTTCCTGAATCCATCGAAGTCGTCTTTTTGCCATCGGGCGAGGTCGTGGCCCCAACACTGCTCACCTTGTTGGGCGCCAAGAATACTCGAAACGAAATTAAAAAGGTCACAGTTGTCGACCCTGCAACCACCGCCAAGCTGCGTCTATACGCCGTTGCCGCAAACGGAAGCAAGACCCTGGAATTCGATGGCGACACACTTCTAACCTGGCGACGTCTGGACATTATGCAAGACGTCTCGTACCAGATCGAGCTCGAAGGGTTTGATCGTGCCCGCGATGCCAATATCATCGCCGCGGCTATTGAATCCCCGCAGCGGCTTATGACACTGCGCTTTGAATACTATCCCTATGTCCCGACAACCACCTGAGGCTTAAATGCTGCGC
>CAVEET010000110.1:0-6400 GCA_963614835.1 Bulleidia sp.
GCGGCGACCGTGGCGGTCGCGGCGGCTTTGGCGATCGTGGTGGCCGTGGCGGCGACCGCGGCGGTCGCGGTGGCGATCGTGGCGGCCGTGGCGGTTTTGGTGACCGTGGCGGCGACCGTGGCGGTCGCGGCGGCTTTGGCGGCAACCGTGGTGGCTATGGCGATCGCGGTGGCAACCGTGGCGGCTTCGGCGGCAACCGTGGTAACGACCGTGGCGGTCGCGGTGGCGATCGTGGCGGCCGCAACGGCGGCGGCTTCCGCGGCAACCGTTTTTAGTTACGGCGTTTTACCAAACGCCGTAACGGGCCGACGCTGCGCGGGCCGCATTTGGACAATCTGACGTTCAACTTCAAGGGCGCGACCAGAAGGTCAGCGCCCTCTCGTTTCACGTCACCTTGCCTCAAATGCGACCCGCTCGCTGTCCGTCCTCTACCTGCGGCGCTGTCTTGCTCCGGATGCGGCAGTTAGGGACGTTCCTTTTCTGCCAAAAAGGGACAGGTTTATTTTGGTGGTCGTTGGGGACGTTCTTGTTTGACTAGTCGTTTAAGAACGTCCCCAACGATTGCATAGCATGAGAGTGGATAATCTCCCGGTTTGAGCCTGCATCCAAGTTCAAAGTGGGGGATTATCCACTCTCATTTGTTATGTGTCCGAAAACCCACGCTCGTTTCTACTCCGCCTACATTTGTAGGAACAGTTCGTGGAGGCGGATGTCTTCATCGAGTTCAGGATGGAAGGTTACGCCGAGCTGGTTGCCCTGACGGGCGGCGACGATACGGCCGTCGACTTCGGCCAGGGCCTTGGCGTCGCCGTGGACCTCGACGATGCGGGGCGCACGGATAAACGTCAGTGGCACTTCACCGTCGATGCCGGCTAGCTGCCCCTTGGTTCGAAAGCTGCCGAGCTGCCTGCCGTAGGCATTGCGCTCGACAAGTACATCCATGGTTGCCAAACGCGGCGTGCCCTTATCGTCATGGGCGGCAAGGTCGTGAGCCAGCAGAATCAGGCCGGCGCAGGTGCCCAGGACGGGCATGCCTTCAGAGATGCGGGCACGAAGCTCCTCGAGCATGCCCAACTCATCAAGCAGCTTCCCTTGAACGGTAGACTCGCCGCCGGGAAGTACCAGACGGTCAAAGTCCTGCTTTAAATCAGGCGCCTGCCTCAGCTCAATACAGTGTGCGCCAAGCTCGGCTAGTCTTGTCTCGTGCTCGGCAAAAGCGCCTTGGACCGCCAGCACGGCGACCGTTTGGTCTGCATATTCGCTCATGTGCGATCCTTTCTGCTGGACTAGCGCCCGCGCTCTTCCATGATAATCTCGATCTCGTCGGCGTTGATGCCCACCATGGCCTCGCCCAGGTCCTCCGAAAGCTCAGCGATGAGCTTGGCATCGGTGAAGTTTGCCACGGCCTTGACGATGGCGGCGGCGCGCTTGGCGGGGTCGCCGCTCTTAAAGATGCCCGAGCCGACAAAGACGCCCTCGGCACCCAGTTGCATCATCAGCGCGGCGTCGGCGGGGGTCGCTACGCCGCCGGCGGCAAAGTTCACGACGGGAAGCTTACCCGTGGCATGGACCTCGCGCACCAGCTCGACCGGAACCTGCAGTTGCTTGGCTGCCTCAAAGAGCTCGTCATCGCGAAGGGCAACAACGTCGCGGATCTGCTTTTGGATCTTGCGCATGTGACGCACAGCCTGAACGACGTCGCCCGTACCCGGCTCACCCTTGGTGCGAATCATCGTGGCGCCTTCGGCAACACGGCGCAGCGCCTCGCCCAGATCACGGGCGCCGCAGACAAACGGCACGTCAAACTGGGTCTTGTCGATGTGATAGACGTCATCGGCAGGGGAGAGAACCTCGGACTCGTCGATGTAATCGATCTCGATGGCCTGAAGGACCTGCGCCTCGACGATGTGACCGATGCGGCACTTGGCCATAACAGGGATGGAGACGGCCTCTTGGATGCCCTTGATCATCTTGGGGTCACTCATGCGCGATACGCCGCCGGCGGCGCGGATGTCGGCCGGGATGCGCTCGAGAGCCATGACGGCGCAGGCGCCCGCCTCCTCGGCGATGCGTGCCTGCTCGGGCGTGGTGACGTCCATGATGACGCCACCCTTGAGCATCTGCGCGAGCTCGCGATTGAGTTTGACGCGATCGGTCTTGCTAGTCTGTTCTGCCATGGTTGCTCCCTTGGTTGGCATGTGCATTGCTTGACGGAACATCCTATCGGGGAGCTGGGTATGGCGAAATACTCAGTTTTCGAGATAATAATAAGGTCAGACTAATACCAGATTGAACAGCTCGATAAGATCAGGTGGCAAACTCATGCTTGACTACAATTTGGAAAAACGCGGCGAAGCATCGCTCTATGAGTATGTTTACCAGCAAATTCGAGATGATATCGTAGCTGGACGCATTGTGGCGGGGGAGCATTTGCCGTCTAAGCGCGCCTTTGCCAGTCATCTGGGAATCAGTGTCATTACTATCGAGAATGCATATAGCCAGCTACTTGCCGAGGGCTATATTTGCTCAAAGCCGCGGCGCGGCTACTACGCTTGCAAGCTTCCGGATGCACCGGTTTTGCCTTTGGCTTCGGAGGGCATCGACCGAGATGCCGTCTCTGTGGACCCCAGCGCGCATGATGTCCGCGGGCGGGTCGAGCAATTCGACGCACTTTCTCCTTCCGCTTTGGAGGCGGCGCGGCTTTGGCAAAGCGCACTGCGGGCGACGCTGGCATCCGAAGACGAGCGCGAGATCTTTTCGCCCGCACCGGTACAGGGCACCGTTCGGCTACGATGCGCAATTGCTCATCATCTGCGCGGGACGAGGGGTATGAATGTCGACCCCGACAACATTGTTATCGGTGCGGGCGCCCAGTTGCTCGATACCATGTTGGTTCAGCTGCTTGGCGCGGACAAGGTGTATGCCGTTGAGGATCCGGGCTATTTGCGCCTGACGCGCATCTATCAGGCTATGGGCTGCCAAGTACGACATATCCCGTTGGATGACGACGGCGTGGACCTGAGCGCTCTGCAGAAAACTGGGACCGATGTCCTTCACCTTATGCCGTCCCATCAGTATCCCACCGGTCTTGTGACGAGCATTGCGCGTCGCTATGCGCTGCTGAGCTGGGCCGCCGAGCGACCAGGTCGGTATCTCATCGAAGATGACTTTGATTGCGAGTTTCGCCTTGCCGGCAAGCCGATTCCTGCGCTCGCGTCGATCGATGCCGCTCAGTCGGTTATTTACACCAACACGTTTTCGAAGAGCCTTTCATCGGCGTTACGTTTGGCGTACATGGTGCTGCCCGACGGGCTGATGGAGTGCTTTAGGCGCGACCTTGGTTTTTATGCCTCATCGGTGAGCTCTGTTGACCAGGTCGCCTTGGCTCGTTTGCTGGAATCGGGTGATTACGAGCGACATGTGAACCGCGTGCGCGGTCGTGCTCGCGAGGCGCGTGATGGCCTGATGGCGCTTGTGCGGAAGGTATTTCCGGCAGGAGAGGTCTCGATCGAGCATGCAGACGCGGGCCTTTACTGTGTCGTGGTTGCGGAGCGTGGAACGGGCGGAAGCACTTTTGCACGGGCTCTCACGCGCTCGAGCATCCCTTTTATCGATATCGGTGACTGTTTTTGGTGTGCCGATGGCGCATCTGTCCCTGAAAACTCAACTCAAATTCTTGTCCAGTATGACGATCTGAGTCCAAAAGTGCTAACTACCTTGGAATTGCAGCTAATGGGGGGCACTCTGCAACCTAAGTGAGTAGACTTTTAGCACTTTGGCGACCAGGCAGTTTTGTAACAAGCTATCTACCTGCGGTTTTGAAAAGCAGGATGACCGGCCTGCTCGGGATGTTCAAAAAAGTCTACTCACTTGCCGCGCAAAGCTTCTACATGAGAAAAAAATGGGGTTTTCAACAGGGCTTCGTCCAGCTCTTGGCAAGCTTTTGGCCAGTTGGGGAGGGCTGTTGAAAACTTGGCAGTCCGTTCGGCGCCATTTTTGGTGCGTTCGCGCCAATGCGTGACTGACTGGGTTGAAATTCGTGTTTTCCTGTGCCTATGAAGGATCTACTTTGTGACATATCGGCTTTTAGGTACTGGCGTTTGCCCCCTCAGGTACGCGCTTTGTGTCCGCCGCTTCCACGGCCGGAAGAAGACCGGCAGCGATATGACCTCGCCCGTAACCCGACGGCTGCGGTTGTGCTCGGCTTTCCGTTGCATACATTGGTTCGGACGAGAAACAAACGGACTTGTCCTGCCAGCATTAGGCAGCAGCTGTTTCTTGGTGAGCTCCCCAGGGAATCCGTGCTGGAAACGGAGCATGGATTTTTGATTACGTCTCCTCTACTGACGACATTCATCATGTCGCGGCATCTGACGGATCTTCAGCTTCTTTTGGTATTGGCGGAGATGTGTGGCTTGTTTGCGGTGTGTGCCCTGCCGGCGGCACTTGAGGCGGAGCTTTCGCGTGAAATTGATTCGGGCGCGATTTCGAAAACGTTCGGTTGGGTGCGCTGCCCGTCCGAGGACGGCACCGCCTCAAATTTATGGCGTCGAGACGCTTTGGTTTTGGGCGGAGACCTTGGCCGTTTTTGTTCAGATGTTTGCGGGATGCGTTACGGCAATAGATTTATGGCGGTATCGCAACTCGTTCCATTGGGTGCCGCGTCGCCTTTTGAGGTCGAGGCGTATTTGCTACTTGCACTGCCGCGATCCCTGGGAGGCGAAGGTTTTTGCGACATAGAGCTTAATGTTGAAGTGATGCTAGGCACAAGTGCTCGAGCGATTGTGGGAAAGTCCCGTGTATATATCGACCTACTTCTTTCTTCACCGGACGGTAGGCGACAGGTGGCCATTGAATGTCAGGGAAAGGCCTCGCACGGACGCGCAGGGGATGGCTTGCGTGACGCTGACCGCATGACGGCCCTTCAGGCCATGGGCTACGATGTGCTTCTCCTGACACACAGACAGATATCGGATGAGGATAGATTCCGCGCGATCGTTAAGGCCATATGCAGGATGCTCGATGCTGAATATCGTGATAAAAGCTCGGATGAGCAAAGGGCTGAGATATTACTCCGGTCTGAACTATTCATTGACTGGACAAAATTGGGAGTAATCGACGGAAAGATGCCCGCTAGACACAAAATGGCTCGATCGTGGACGGCTGCGGTTCTAAGTGAGTAGACTTTTGGCACTTTGGCGACCAAGCCGTTTTGCAACAAGTCATTTACCTGCGGCTTTATAAAGCAATATGGATGGCGTGCTCGGCAAGTTCCAAAAAGTCTACTCACTTAGTTTTTGACGAGAAGCCGATGCCGAAGGCGGTCCTATTTCAGGGCGTTAACAAGTTCGTGAGGCACGAAAAAGGCCCGAACCAATACGGTCCGGGCCTCATCGAGCTTGAGGTTATGTCTCAGGCGGTTGGCTTAGCCAAAGTAGCGCTTGAGCAGGCCGGCGAAAGCCTTGCCGTGGCGGGCCTCGTCGCGAGCCATCTCGTGCACGGTGTCGTGGATGGCATCGAGGCCAGCGGCCTTGGCGCGCTTAGCAAGATCGGTCTTGCCGGCGGTGGCGCCGTTCTCGGCCTCAACGCGCATCTCGAGGTTCTTCTTGGTAGAGTCGGTCACGACCTCGCCCAGGAGCTCAGCGAACTTGGCGGCGTGCTCGGCCTCCTCGTGGGCAGCCTTCTCCCAGTACAGGCCGATCTCGGGATAGCCCTCGCGATGAGCGACGCGAGCCATGGCCAGGTACATACCGACCTCGGAGCACTCGCCCTCAAAGTTGGCGCGCAGGTCGGCAACGATGTCCTCAGAGACACCCTCCATCTTGGCGACGCCCACGACGTGCTCGGCGGCCCAATCGAGCTGGCCCTCCTCCTGCTTCAGGAAACGAGAACCGGGAACGCCGCACTGGGGGCACTTAAAATCCTCGGGCAGCTGGTCGCCGTCGAACTCTTCCACATAACCGCAAACGGGGCAAACAAACTTCATGATTCGATCCTTTCGATCGATGGCGATTGTGCGCTCGTCCGGTCCCGTAAGGGCCCTCTCCGGACGTGCGTCTTGACGAGTTCTATTATCCATAAATGCAACCAAATGTGAAGCCTATTAGGAATGATTTTTAATAAAACATTTTTGAGATATGAAGATGTTGATTGATTAACGATTGGCAGGCCGTCTTTGACCGCCGCTGAGTACAATCGGGCGAGCAAATGTTGACCTATCAACAAATGAAGGAGTTTCCTTTATGCATCTAGCCCGTCGTGCCTGGTGCCGAACATATCAGACGGTTTTTCGCATTGCATTGCCGATCCTGCCCTATACCGAGCCGCGCATTTTAGAGCATGCCGAGGATGTGCCCGCGGTGCTTCAAAAGCGCTCGATCCAGAAGGTCCTTATCGTGAC
>CAVEET010000111.1:0-6553 GCA_963614835.1 Bulleidia sp.
CAACGATGACAGGATGGATGCGCCCTCGACCGATGCTGACGGTAATGGCTCTGCTGGTGGCACTACCAACGACGGCTCTACCTCGAACGGCTCCGATTCGAACGGCCCTGCTGCGGGCTATTCGTCTTCAAACTCTGCTGGCAATACGAACAGCGCCGCCTCTGGTTCGACCGACGCTGACTCCTCTAGCTCATCCACCGGCTCGAGCGATTCGTCCGTTGACATCGGCTCTAACAACGGCTCTGGCTCTGACGCAACCCCTGATTCCGATGTTTCCAAGGATGACTCGAATAAGGCGCCGGACGCTCCCGTTACTTCGCCGGACAAGAAACCTTCTTTCTCCGTGCAGCTTGGTTCTACGCTGGGCTCTTCGCTGATGGCTGGTGTCAATAACGGCTCGACCCAGAACAAGGACAACTCTGATCAGGTTTCCAAGGAAAAGACCGAAGCCTCAAAGGGCGACTCCAAGGACAAGGCTTCCGAGAAGACCGAATCCGATAAGGGTTCTAGCTCTGAGGCGAAGGCCGACAAATCCGCTCAGAAGAAGGACGAGGACAAGAAGTCTGAATCTGAGGAGAAGGACAAGAACAAGGACAAGACCGAGGACGGAAAGCAGCAGGGCGAGGACAGCAGTAAGGGCAACACCGACAACCAGAACCAAGAGCAAAATGACTCCAAGACGGTGACCACTACAACCACCACTACAACGACTAAGACTTCGGGCGGTAACATGCCCAAGACGGGCGACCTTATCGTTATGGCGAGCCTTGCCAGCGCGAGCTTGGCCACGCTGGGCGCTACGTCTATCGTAAGTGGTAAGCACAAGCTCGATCAGCAGAAGAAGGCTTCTGGGGAGGACGACTCGGGGGAGTAGGCTCTCAGTTGCCAGATAACTAAATAGTCGGGACGGGGTCCGGTGCGAATGTATCGGGCCCCGTTTTGTTGTGCAACGATTAATTGTGCCCCCTCACACCTCTTGTTACTACCGTTGCCCGATATGTTTGCGCGGCGACATCGGTACATGCGATGCGGTCATTACAATTGGCATCGTGCTGCGATTTAGGGGGAACGTTTTGGTGTCTGAACAGGCAAATGTTGATTGTGCTGCTGGCTTTGGCGTGCGTTTGATCGGCTGTGCCGACGATGCGGCTTTGCCCATTGGCATGCACGACTATGCGGAGGCTCTTGGTTGCTGCACGCTGGTCGACAAGACCATGTTTATTGCCGATGTGTTGGACTGCGACGCGTCCGTTGTGGTGTGCTGTCGACCCGAGGGTTTTGGCAAAAGCATGAACTTGTCGACGCTCAGGGCTTTTCTGGAGCGTCCAGCGGTTGGTCGCGCTGATCAGCGTTTGTTTGCCAATGCTCAGATTTGGGATGCAGACGGTGGGCGCTATCGGGATGAATATGCTTGCTATCCGGTGATATCGCTGGACTTTTCTGGCGCTGCGAGGCGTGGTGCCGCTATTGCCGACGTCGTGCGCGATGCCCTTTCGGGCGAGTGCGCTCGCTTGTTGGCGCTCTTGGAGGCTCCTGATTTAGCTCGAGATAAGGTGCGTCACATCGAACGTGTTGCGCGTGGCGTGGCGAGCGCGGACGAGGTTGACTCGGTGCTCGGTGTGCTCATTGAGCTGCTGGAGATGGCCTGCGATGAGCAGGTTGTATTGCTCGTTGATGGGTACGATGCGGCGTGGTCTCGCCGTGCGAGCGCGAGGGACGCTTCCGACGCCGATCCGGCAGGGCTATTCGATCGCGTGCTGTTCGACGCCATTGCCACTGCGCGCGATTCGTTGCGGCTGACGTGTCTGATGGGGGAGTGTCCCGGTCCTGCCGAAGCGGCGCTTTCTTCGCGCGGCTGCTCGTATTGTCTGTCGACGCCGTTTTCGACGTGGTGTGACCGTTGGTTCGGCTTTTCGGATGCCGAGGTCCAGGCTCTGTTGAATCATGCTGGGCGCGAGGAATACCTGGATGATGCGCGTGAATGGCTCGAGGGGTATCGGTTTGGCAGGGCCTATTGCTCGAGTCCAGAGCGTGTGATCGGTTTTCTGGACCGAGGCTGCGCGGCGCCTGTGCGTGCCGATCTGTATGGATATGCCGATTGCCTGAGTAGGGTAGTTGCCGGGTGGAATCTCGACCGCCTTTCGGTCTTGTTTGATTTGCTCGAGGCCCATGGGTGCGCTGAGGTCCCGCTTTGTTTGGGCACTGCAGAGCCAGATGTCTCGCCTGACGATGGCATGTGGACAGCGCTGTATCTGTCCGGTTTCCTGACGACAGATATGACTGAGGAGCCAGAGCATGGCGATCGCCTCCGTGTTTTGCGATTGCCCAATAAAGAGCTTCGCCAGGTCTTGCGTCTAGTAATTGTTGAGTGGTTTGAGTGCGCTGCCGAAGACATTCGAGACGTCGATGCGTTTCGCGACGGGCTGTGCCGTGGGAACGAGGATACCGTGAGGCGGGCGCTAAGCCGCATCCTGGGGGATGCGGGAATCGGTGAGACTGACCCAGATAAGCCGCTGCCATATCATCTGCTCTTGCAGGGGCTCTGCTTTGGCTTGCCGGGCTATGCCAATCCTGCCTCGAGGCGAAAGTGTGGCGCGGGTCGCTGGGACATCCAGGTTTTCCCTACGGGTGCTGTGTTCGACGTAGCAGACACGATTGGCATGCTGGACGAACGACCGCTGATAACGATTAACTTGATGTATGACCCCGATGTGGATGCGCTGGGCCTGGAATTGCTGGCCGTGCAGTCGCTACTCGACATAGAGCGCGACGGCATCGACGAAATCCGTGTGCCGCGACCCGGCGTTGGCCGCATGCGCTGGGGGTTTGGGTTTGATGGACAGCATGTGGCTACGGTGCACCAGCGGCTTTAAGCGCTGAGGTGTTTCCGGCTTCTGTTACTCCGTGTCCTTCATGGGCGGCATGGGCTTCCAGTTGGGATCCTTAACGATCTTGCGGGCGTCCTTCATGCCGCGTCGCAGCGCCGGAATACCGGTCTTAAAGCACTTGTCAACGGCGGCCAGGCGAATGAATTCCTTGCAGAAGGTCGCGGCATTGCCCAGGCGGAACAACATGGGGTGGTAGTCACCGTAGATCTGCATATAGCGAGCGAGGAAGCCTCGGTTGCGCATGATGTAGTAGCGGTTGGTGTCGCTCGTAGAGTTGAGCTGGCGTTTGCCGGCGATATCCCAGTTAGAGACGGCACGGGCGCGCTTGAGCACCACGTCGGCGACCACGGCGGCGGGGAAGTGCTGGCTGGCTACGTAGCCGTAGCAGGCATCGTCGCCGTAGATAAAGAAGCGCGCGTCGGGCAGGCCAATCTTGTCGACCACGCGGCGCGAGAACATGCCGCCCTCAAAGCACAGCTGGTTCATGGCGCGGTAGCCCTCGGGACCCAGATCCCACTTGGCGATGGGGTTAGGGATGCCGAGCGAAAGGATGAGCTGGTACTGCCAAAAGAAAGCGCCGCCGTCAAAGTCCAGGCGCGAACCCTGGATGACATCGTAGCGGTCGGTCCACTTGGCAAGACGCTCGATGCCTTCGGGGATGACGAGCACGTCGTCGTCCATCACCCAGAACCACTGGGCGCCCAGGTCGTAGGCGCATTTGGTGCCGGCGGAGAAGCCGCCCGCACCGCCGCCGTTTTCGAGCTGCGGGGCGTAGATGACACGGTCGGTGCCGCCCTGCGCGTCGGGCTGCTCGGTGTCGATGCCCCACAGGTTGGCCAGGCGCTCGTTGAATGCGGTGCACATGGCCTTGGTCTCGCGCGAATTCTCGTTATCGACAATCACGATGCGCCAGGGCGTTGCCGTGAGCTCGGTCATAGAGTCGAACAAGTTGGCCAGGAGTTCCTGGCGCTTGTACGTAACGACGACGATGGCGAGCTTATCGATGGGAGCGGGAAGGGTGGAAGTCATGAACGAGAATATCCTTTCGCGTGGGCAGCATTTCGGCCCTGCGGAATAAACAACGTGTCCCATAGGACACGACTATTGTAAGCGTAGGCGGGCGCCCGCGGGTAATGTTCCGCTAATCACCAAGAACGTTTGCTACAAGCCTAGTTGACGTGCGTGCGTGGTGAGATTGCAAGCGCGCATTGTGGTATTACATAGGTGCCGATTCCTGTGGACGCGATCTTTCTGTTTGGATGCCCTGTGAATAAAACTCGTTTAGCCTCCTTTGCCGATAGCCTTCCCGTCAAGGTCATGTTGCTGTTTTTGGTTCTTCAAGCCGCATTTGTCCTGAGCAATACCGCGGCGAATTGCCTGCCGAGGCCCGTTATCGAGTCGCATGCGCAGGGTTCGGAGTCCTCTGCCCTGTTGTCTGACATGTATGTCTACGACCACCGTGTTGCAGCTGGTCCTGTTTGCTTTGATAATAATCGTTTTATCATTGAAGTCGCACAGCAAAAGGACCAAGGTTCTCCGTTTAAGACGATGGCTGTTGCCGAGATTGATGACGTTACGAAAGCCGGCGGGATTACGCACCAGCAGTACTACCGGTATTGGCACGGATGGCAGCTACTTACGAATGTCTGCCTGCTTATTGGCGGTATCGACGTTGTCGTGGCGCCCGCAGCTGCTCTGGCGATTGCCGGCTCCGCTTGCGCTTACGTTGCCTTGCGGAAGCGGTTTTCAAAACCATTGACGTTGGGTTTCCTTGCAATCCTGTTGTTCTCGACCAATCTGTTTTTTAATTTTATCGGTGATCTACTGCTGTGCATCTCGTTCTTTGTTGCGCTCATCATGATGTCTTGCATGAGTCTTCGTTTGGGGTCGGCTCCGAACGCACGGGCTTTTACAAGCCGTCTTGTCCTTTGGTCGATTGCGACGGGTGCCGTGTTTTCGTTTCTTGACTTTTTAACGATTCCTGCCGCAGTTGTCGCCCTGCATTGCTTTTTCGCGTTTATTGTGCTGCCCGAAGGTGAGAGATCCAAGCGCTGTCTCGTTACGATGCTGCGGGCACTCTTTGGGTTTGGGCTTTCGTTTGTGTTTACCTGGGCGATGAAATGGGTTGTCGCGGCATTTGTGCTGGGCTGGGATGAAGTCTTTTCGAACGTTCTGGGCGAGATGGGCCTTTGGTCTGCGCATGGGACTTCGTCACTGTTGCCCCAGGCTGACTGGCCTCAGATTTTGAAGGAGTTTTATTGCATGAGCCCGCAGCTGTTCGCCATTTGCTCAACTGCTGGTTATGCGATGATCTCGAACGTTGTTTGTCTTGTTTCGTTTGCTGCCGTATTGGCGATTTGGATTGCTGTGCTCGTTTGCTCGATACGGGGCGGAGCGCAAGGTGGTCGTCGTCGCAAGATGTTGATCCAGTCACTGCTCATGGCGCTGCCTCTGGTGGTTGTTCTGGGTTATTTCGTTGTTATGCATGACCATGCAATCGTTCATATTCCGGTATTTGGCTGCAAGAACTGGGCGATTGTCTTTGCGATTTTATTTGCTTCTGGTGTAAGCGCGCTTCGTGGTCTGAGGAGTCAGAAGGTCGCTTAGCCTTTCATGTGGGCTTTGATGGTCGCGACTACGGCCCTGCGCACGATATCCACGAGGAGCAGGGAAAGCGCGAGGCAAAGGCTCATAAGGATTCCGAGCAAAATGGCGGCGGCTGGACGGGGCTCTCCCGTTTGGATGCCTGTCGCCATGGTGTAGATCGCTTTGTCGAAGATGGGTCGCCAGACGTTGCAGGTGAACGACTGTACGGCGTAGAAAGCGAGCGTTCCTGCGGCGAGAGTCACGATTGTCTTGTCTGCAGTTGGGACTTCGTGGCGTGGCTGATGGAGCGCTGCGGCGGCAACGGATGCAACGGCTAAGATGAAGGATATGACGGAAGTTGACTTGTAGGAGAGCTTCCAGAGCGCGTCGTACTGGCTGTTTGTCGATAGCAGGAGCTCGAGCGTGACGGTGGCGGCAATAAGTCCGATAAGCACGATCTTGGATTTCTGAGAGCCGGATGCGTTGCCGAGGTATTCGAGGACAAACCGCATTTCTCCAGCTGCAATAAACGCGACCAGGTAGGTAACGGCGCTCATGAGCTTGCGCCACAAAACGACACCGGCAGCTCCGTTTACCGTCGCCGCGATGTAGCAGTTGATTCCAAATGTTGCGAGCACGAGGAGTGCTACGACAAACGGGGCCCTTATGCTGCCGATTCGCTGTCGTATCAACGCAATCACTGGGACGAGCAATACGGAGGCGGCGTAGACCCAGATAAACTCGATGCCCAGCGTAAGCCAGCCAATCTCGTGTAGTGAGATTTCGGGCAGGGGATAGACGTACATCGAGATAAGCAGGCAGGCAGCGCAATAAAAGAGCGTGGGCAAGACGATCTTCTTTAACCGCGCAAGCGATTTACGAGCGAGGTCCGGTGCGGATGACCCGTTTTGGAGGGCGCGAACTGCCGAAGGGATAAGGAAGTACCCCGAGATCATAAAAAAGACCTCGTTGGCCCAGCAGCCCAGCAGGTTGATAAAGCCGAGCGCGCCGGAGTAAGGGAAGACAGACACTATGACCCAATCCGAAGGCACGGAAACGACAGGAGCCCCCGCTCGTGA
>CAVEET010000112.1:0-4657 GCA_963614835.1 Bulleidia sp.
GAAGCTGTCCGTTGTCGGCGATGTCGTCGTGGATCAGCGCGCCCGACTGGAAATGCTCGATGGCTGCCGCGGCGCTGCGGGCGCTCTCAAAGCTACCGCCCACTGCGGTTGCGGCGAGCATACAGATAAGCGGGCGGTGGCGCTTGCCGGCGTTGGCCGTAAAAGCCGAGAGCGGCGCATACAGGTAGCGCTCGATATCGGCAGAGGTCGCCTGTCCGTCAAAGAACGTGGCCAGATAGTCGTTAATCTGGTCAAAGTGCTGGGCTAAAAAGCTGGTAAACGGACTGGACACGGGTTCTCGCATTCTTTCTGAGGTTGCATTGATGCAATATGCAGACAACATATTGCCACATCAGGGCGTTTGGCGCGGCAGTTTTGGCGATTTAGGACAACGGGCGTGCGTTTGATGGAGTGTGCCTAAATCAGCCTAAAATGCTCGAGCGCCGCAACGACACCGTCGTGATCGACGGTGTCGGTCACGTAATCGGCCTTATCCTTGAGATAGTCCGGCGCATTGCCCATGGCGATACCGACATCGACGGCGTTCATCAGCGAGACGTCATTGCTGGCGTCGCCAATGCCGTATACGGTTCCGTGGTGGGGGTCGAGGGCGTCGAGTACAGACTGGATGCCCCCGCGCTTCGTGCATTCGCGGGGCGAGATTTCGGTTACCTCGAGTTCGAGCTCGTTAAAGCACAGCAGCGGCTCAAGTGCCTTATCTTGAGCGATGTGGTTGGCGAGCGATGTAGACATCAAGATCTTGTAGACACTGTAATGTTGCAGCTGCGTGACTGCGTCGCCCAGGGTGCGCGCGTATCCGGGAGCATCGGGCGCATCGGCACTCATGCGCACGACGCCGTTGAGGCCCTCAAAGCGGATGACCTCGCCCGATTGCTCAAGGTAGGGGGCAAGACGCTGCAGCATACTGGGCGTCATCGACAGATCGCGAATTGCGTGTCCGTTGATCTCGGCGTAACCGCCCGCAAGACAGACGATGCCGGTCCAAGGCAGCTCAAGAAGTTTGGGGTGGATGCAGCTGAGGGTACGTCCCGTGCAGATAAAGGCCATGTTGCCGTTGGCGACAAACTCGCGGATTGCCTGCGAAACCGCCTCGTTGGGATAGGGGGAGAGGTCCCGCTCGTCTTCGGGAAGGTCTTGGGCGAGCCTGGGGTCTTGCCAGGCGAGCGTTCCGTCGATATCGAAGAAGCAAATATCGCCGCGCTTATGGGCTGCGCTGGCGGCAGGGGAGGCCGAGGTGGTGGGCACAAATTCCGGCTCGAGGCCCATGATCTGGTCAAAATGCTCTTTAACGCGGGGAACGGAGATGCCGATGACCACCTGGGCGGTCTTGCCGGTAATGATGAGGCCCTTGGCGCCCACCGCGACAAACGACGCGTTATCTGCAACGATGGAAGGGTCTGCGACCTCGACGCGCAGGCGCGTGGCGCAGTTGGTTGCGCCCACGATATTGCCAACGCCACCTAAAAGCTGAATTACCCGCTCAGCGAGGACGTGATCTTGATCGGATCGACTATCGACCTCGTCATTGGGGGATTGCTCTTTGGCAAAGTCGCTTCCCGTTAAACAATCGATTGCCGCGCGATTGGCAACATGATCCTCGCGGCCCGGTGTCTTAAGGTCATAGACCAAGATGAGTGCTCGAAAACTAACAAAAAAGATGAGGCTAAAGGCAAGGCCGATACCGAGCGCCAAAAGATAGGCACCGGCATGCGTGCGCATGAGCGGAATAAAGTTGAAGGCTGCCATCTCCATCAGGCCGCCCGAGAAGATGCCGACGATGCCAAAGAGATTCATGGTTGTGGCAAGGCAAGACGATAAGACGGCGTAGAGCAAAAAGAGCCCGGGGTGGGTGAACATAAAGAGAAACTCGAGTGGCTCGGTAACGCCGCAAACCACCGAGGCGATGATGGCGGGAACAAGGATGACCCTGAGGCCGGCGCGGCGCTCGGGTTTTGCGGTGGAGTAGAACGCAGCTGCGATGGCAGGAAGGCCAAAGAGCTTGACCCAGCCGGTGGCGGTAAAACCGGCCCACGGCGCAAGTTCATTAAGGGGGCGCGTGCTATGGGAGAGGATGGGGAGCAAACTGCTCCACGTGGCGTAGATGCCGTCGTTAATGACCAGGTTGTCGTAGTAGATCGGCATGTAGAGCAGGTGGTGCAGGCCAAAGGGCTCGAGTGCTCGTTCTAAAAAGACAAAGATGCCCACGCCAAAGGGGCCGACGCCTGCAAGCGCGTGACGCAGCGTATCGGTTACATCGTATACGTAGGGCACGATGGCGGCCGAGATAGCAGCAAGGGCAAACACGGCAAAAAAGCTGATGAGGTAGACCAGCGAGGAGCCCGAGAAGGTGCCGAGCCAATCGGGAACCTTGGCATCGTAGAAGCGGTCATGGATGGCGACGACGGTTGCCGATACCGCCAGCGGGCCGATAATGCCGGTGTCGAGCGTCTTGATGCCGTCGATGACGGTGATACCGCTGGCGGAGGTCAAAGATGACGGGTACTCAAGTCCAAGGTTGTCTCCGCTCAGCTTAATGATCTCGCTCAAAAAGAAGCAGTAGACAAAATAGGCGACGAGAGCCTCGAGGCAGCAACGAGCCGGTTGTTTTTGGGCAAGACCGATGGGCAGCGCTACGGCAAAAAGGAGCGGGAGGCGTTTAAAGACCGTCCACGAGCCGCGCTGGATGATGGTCCAAAAAGCGTACCAAGGGGTTCCGTATACGGCGAGATCGCCGACGATGTCCGCAGTCGTTGCGAGAGCGGAGACGCCGACCATGAGGCCTGATATAGAAAACAGCATGGCGGGCGCGAACATTGCCCCGCCAAAGCGTTGGATTTTTTGCAGCATGTTCTGCCTTCCGAATATCGAGGCGCGTTGCGCGTGGGGAAACGTTTAAACAATGGATTCATTGTAGAGGACCAGACGATTGTCGTACCGGCAGTTTTGAGCGAAACCGATTTGGGCATGACAGAAACCGTCAACGGTTAAATCCTGTCGCTTTACCGATATTCGGTTTAAACAACTTTAAGAAATGCTATCGTGCCTAGCCGGAAATGAATTAATGTAGAGGTGAAACAATGCCAAAAGCGTTATACGAAGGAATCTACCGAGAAATACGCTCGCGCATCATTAATGGGACCTATGCGTTTCAGGAGATGCTGCCAACCGAAGCCGAGCTGACCGCGGAATTTGGCTGCACGCGCAATACCGTCCGCCGCGCTTTGAGCATGCTGGCCGACGGGATGTTTGTGCAGCCCATACACGGCAAGGGCGTGCGCGTTATTTGGCTTAAGGGCGAAACCGACATGTTGGGCGCACTCGAAGAGGTTGAGTCGTTTGGCGAGTTTGCAAAGCGCAACAATGCCGTTGCATCGACGGACGTTAAGTCTTTCGAACATCTGGTTTGCACCGAGCAACTCTCTCGTCACCTGGGCTTTAAGGTGGGCGAGGAGTTGATTCGCGTAGTGCGTGTCCGAAGCCTCAACGGCAACGCGCGCCAAGTGGACCATGGCTATTTTTTGGCGTCGATCGCCAAGGGCCTGACTCCCGAGATCGCGGCAGATTCTATTTACGGCTATCTGGAGCACAAGCGCGGTGTCAAAGTGATGGCGAGCCGTCGTACGGTGAGTGTCGAGCTCGCCAACGATGAGGACTGCAGCTATCTTGACCTCGGCAAATACAACTGCGTTGCCGTCATGGAGAGCCAGTCGTACACCTCGGATGGCATCTTGTTTGAGGTGACGCACACTCGCACACACCCCGAGATCTTCCATTACCGCGTCAATTCCAAGCGATAGCCGGCTAGCTCGCAGCCTGACGAGACTCATGGCCTCAAAGCGAAAACGCCCGGTCAAACCGACGATGCATCGGCTTGACCGGGTGTTTTTTCTGCATTCGATAACAAATAATTGTTTATACAAAACTTGTCAAGTATCAAGTTGAAATTACCGTTCACCGAAGGTTTTCTACCGCTCTAGTAATACTTGTTCAAACAACTAGCCAAATAGCGTATTGTACAAATCAGCAAAAGGGGCAAAGTCCCCGAGCCAATCTCCGAAGGCGGCGGCAAAGGGTGCCGCCACGGTGTGAAAGGGTGGATTGTAATGAAGAACGAAATGAGCAGAAGGCAGTTCCTGGGCTTTGCTGGTTCCGCGGCTGCGGTTCTTGGTCTGGGCCTCGTGGGTTGCGGTGGTTCTGCCGGCTCCGGCTCCTCTGCTTCTGGTGACGCTGCCGAGGTCTACTTCCTCCAATTCAAGCCCGAGGTCGACAAGGAGTGGAAGGAGATCGCCAAGGCCTATAAGAAGGAGAAGGGCGTCGAGGTCAAGATCGTGACCGCTGCCTCCAACACCTACGAGGAGAAGCTTAAGTCCGAGATGTCCAAGAGCTCCGCTCCGACCCTGTTCCAGGTCAACGGCCCCACCGGTCTTAAGAACTGGAAGGATTACTGCGCCGACCTGTCCGATACCAAGCTCCGCGGTGAGCTCATTGACGACTCCCTGGCTCTGCAGTCCGACGGCAAGGATGTGTGCATCGACTGGGTCCAGGAGAGCTTCGGCATCATCTACAACAAGCAGCTGCTCGAGAAGGCTGGCTACAAGGCCGAGGACATCAACTCCTTCGACAAGCTGAAGGCTTG
>CAVEET010000113.1:0-5060 GCA_963614835.1 Bulleidia sp.
ACGGGCGGCGAGCTTCCCGCTATGGTCGTTGCCGATGCCGTCGTACGCCTGATTCCCGGCGCCCTGGGCGACGAGATGAGCAACGTGGACGAGTCGTTCTCGACCGCCGAGGATGGAGGCCTGCTCGAGTACGCGCAGTATACCCGTCCTGCCGAGTTCAACGGCGAGGGCGTGCCTCCGGTGCTTGTGAGCGGCGATCACGCCAAGGTCGATGCCTGGCGTCGCAAGAACGCCATCGAGCGCACCTGCCGCTGGCGTCCCGACTTGATCGAGACGGCGCGGCTCACGCCCGAGGAGCGCGCTTACGCGCAGGAGATTCTTGACGCTTCGTATTCGCAGAGCGAGGAGTGAGTATGGTTCCTACGCAACATTCCGCGTTGAGGGGCGCTTTTGAGTGGATCGCGGTCATCGCGATCGCGCTCGTGGCCACGTTCCTGATCCGCACTTTTGTGGTCGAGCCCTTTGTGGTGCCCACCGGCTCCATGGAGTCCACGATCGAGATTGGCGACCAGATCCTGGCACAAAAGGTGAGCCTCGAGCTCGGTCAGCCCGTCAAGCAGGGCGATATCGTGGTGTTTCACAACCCCGATGGCACCTCCGAGCATGATGTTCTTGTCAAGCGTGTTATTGCCACGGCCGGCCAGACGGTCGACCTGCAGGATGGCAAGGTGGTCGTTGACGGCCAAGCGCTCGACGAGGACTATACGACGGGCATGAGCTGGCCGCTTTCGGTCCAAGCGCCCGGTGCTCAGGTGAGCTATCCCTACACCGTTCCCGACGGGTGCGTGTGGGTGATGGGCGACAACCGCGAAAACTCTGCCGACTCACGCTACTTTGGTCCCGTCGATCGCTCTGATTTGATCGCTGTGGCACTCGTTCGCTACTGGCCGCTCAACCGCATCGGCGCTATCGACTAAAAACCGCTATAGTACAGTACCTAACAGTGTAATCGTTTCGACGAGGGGATATTAGAGGCATGAACGCTTCATCGCTTTCCTTCCAAGACATCATCCTGCGCCTCCAGCAGTACTGGGGCGAGCAGGGCTGCGTCATTATGCAGCCCTATGACTCCGAGGTCGGTGCCGGTACCTTCCATACCGCGACCACGCTGCGCTCGCTCGGTCCCGCCGAGTGGCGCACCTGCTATGCGCAGCCTTGCCGCCGTCCCGCCGACGGCCGCTACGGCGAGAACCCCAACCGCATGCAGCACTACTATCAGTTCCAGGTGCTCATCAAGCCCTCTCCGGTCAACGCCCAGGAGCTTTACCTGGGGTCTCTTGCCGCCATTGGCCTGGATCCCAACGACCATGACGTCCGCTTTGTCGAGGACGACTGGGAGAGCCCGACCCTTGGCGCCTGGGGCCTTGGCTGGGAGGTCTGGCTCAATGGCATGGAGGTCACGCAATTTACGTACTTCCAACAGGTGGGCGGTATCGAGGTCGACCCCGTGCCCGTCGAGATCACCTATGGTCTGGAGCGCATTGCCATGTACGCCCAGGGCGTCAACTCCGTCTACGACCTGGTGTGGAGCTATCTACCCGACGGCACGCCCATGACCTACGGCGACGTTTTCTTGGAGAACGAGCGCGAGTTCAGTGCCTATAACTTTGAGGTCGCCAACGTCGAGATGATGCGTCAGAAGTTTGACGACTTCGAGGCCGAGTGCCATTCCTGCCTGGAGCGAAAGCTGCCGCTGCCGGCGTACGACTGTGTCATGAAGTGCAGCCATGCTTTCAACCTGCTCGATGCCCGCGGCGCGCTGTCCGCGGTCGAGCGTGCCAACTACATCCTGCGCGTCCGCGCCGTCGCCAAGGCGTGCTGCGAGGCCTACATGGCCGAGGTCGCCGGAGTCAACGAGAATGCCGACCAGGAAGGCGAGGTGGCGTAAGCCATGGCAGACGCTAAGGATTTCCTGTTTGAGATCGGTACGGAGGAAATGCCCTCCGCGCCGCTGAACAATGCCGTCAAGCAGCTTGGCACCATGATCGCCAAGGGTCTCGATGAGGCCGGTCTGGCCCACGGCGAGGTCCGCGTGATCTCGAGCCCGCGTCGTCTGGCTGCACTCGTTGCCGACGTCGCCACCGCGACCGATGAGGTTCACGAGGTCAAGCGTGGCCCCGCGGCCAACATTGCCTTCGATGCCGACGGCAACGCCACTAAGGCCGCCCAGGGCTTTGCCCGCAAGTGCGGTGTGGCTCCCGAGGACCTGGTTCGACGCGAGGACACTGACGGTCGCGAGTATGTGTTCGCCGAGAAGAACATTCCCTCCGCACCGGCTACGCCGATTCTGACGGCCCTGTGCGAGAAGACCATCGCCGGCCTACAGTGGCCCAACTACCGCTCCCAGCGCTGGGGCCACGAGCACGCGACGTTCGTGCGTCCGGTCCGTTGGATCTGCTGCCTTTTGGGCGAGGATGTTGTGCCCGTGTCGTTTGCCGACGTGACGAGTGGCAACACCACGCGTGGTCATCGCGTACTTGGCCCCGGTGACCATGTGGTCGCCAGCCCCGCCGTCTACGAGCAAGTGCTCGAGGACGCCGGCGTGCTTTCTGCCGAGCGTCGTCGTGAGGCCATCCTCGCCGGTATCGCCGAGGTCGAGGCTGCCCGTCCCGGCTGCCATGTCGATACGCCCAAGAAGGTCTTCGAGGAGGTCATTAACCTCTGCGAGTGGCCGACGGTGCTCGTCGGTACCTTCGATGAGGAGTTCCTCAAGGTCCCGCACGAGATTATCTGCGAGTCCATGCTCACCAACCAGCGCTACTTCCCGATCTATGACGGCGAGGGCAAGCTCACGCGTGAGTTCGTGGTCGTCTCCAACAGCAAGCCCGAGAATGCCGAGCGCGTGATCGACGGCAACGAGCGCGTTGTGCGTGCCCGTCTGGACGATGCCAAGTTCTTCTACGAGGAGGACCTGAAGATCTCCCTCGACGAGTTCCGTGATCGTTTGGCCAAGGTCGCCTTCCAGGAGAAGCTCGGTAGCGTGCTCGCCAAGTCCGAGCGCATCGAGCAGCTCGCACTCGCTATTGCCCGTGTGGCTCATCTGGGCGCCCATCTTGCCGCTGACGCTGCTCGCGCCGCGCACCTGTGCAAGGCCGACTTGGTATCCAACGCCGTCGTCGAGTTCACGAGCCAGCAGGGCGTGATGGGCGGTTACTACGCCACCGCGATGGGGGAGAACGACGAGGTCGCCCACGCCATTCGCGATCATTATCGTCCCCGCTTTGCCGGTGACGAGCTGCCCGAGGGCACCGCTGGCTGCATCGTGGCCTGCGCCGACAAGCTCGATACCATCGCCGGTATCTTTGCCATTGGCGAGCCCCCGACCGGCTCCTCCGACCCCTACGCGCTGCGTCGTGCCGCTATCGGCATCATCAACATCCTGCGCGACCGTCTGCCGATCGACCCCACATCGCTCATCGACTTCGCCCTCGAGCTCTATAGTGAGCAGGGCATTGAGTTCGACGCCGCCGAGGTCGCTCAGCAGGTTCGTGACTTCTTCCATGGCCGCCTGGTGAGCATGGCCCGCGACGAAAAGATCCCGGCCGATACCGTTGCCGCCGTCTCTGCGGTGCACATCATCGCCCCGTCCGTCTTCTTCGCCCGCTGCGCCGCCCTCGACGAGGCCCGCAAGAACGACGCCGAGACGTTCGACAACCTTGCGACCGCCTATGCTCGCGCTGCGCATATCTCCAAGCCCGAGCTGGGCGTGGAGTACGACCGCAGCCTGATGGGCGAGGTCGAGCTCGCGCTTGCCGATGCCTCCGAGGCTGCTCAGACCGCTGTAGATGCCGCCCTCGCTGCTGAGGATTACCCGTCCGCATTTGCTGCCCTCGCCGCCCTGCGCGCGCCCATCGACCGTTTCTTCGACGAGGTTATGGTCATGGACAAGGACGAGCAGCTCCGCGATAATCGCCTTAAGCTGCTCAACCGCTTCGAGGCCGTTTTCTCCGGCATCGCCAACATCGGTGAGCTTGCCCGCAAAAAGTAAGCCAGCCTGCGCATAAGCGCAAAAGGAGCCCCGCATGGATTGCCCGGTCACCGCTCGTCCCACCGTTATCGTTATCTCCGATTCGCTCGGCGATACCGCTTGTGAGGTGGTGCTTGCGGCGTCCGGGCAATTTGATGAAGGGGCTTTTCATCTCTTGCGCCTGCCCAAGGTGAACTCTGTGGAGCAGGTTAAATCGTTTGTGGGCCCGCGTGTCGATGCAGACCATTGCGATATTGCCGTGTTCCATACCATTGTCGATCCGGCGCTTCGCGCCCGTGTGCTCGATTACCTTGGTATGTTGCATATTCGCTCGGTCGACCTGATTGGCCCGACGCTCGCCGTGCTGTCGTCGCTTATCGGTGTGTCGCCCAAGGGCGTCGCGGGCGTGATTCACAGGACCGATGACCGCTATTTCCATCGTATCGAGGCCATGGAGTATTTTGTTGAGCACGATGATGGGCGCGGTTGCGACGATCTGTCAGGTGCCGATATCGTGCTGCTGGGCGTATCGCGCACATCCAAGACGCCGCTGTCGATGTATCTGGCCTATCAAGGTTACAAGGTTGCCAATGTTCCGTTGGCCCATGGCATGGAGCCGCCAAAGTCGATTTACGAGGTTGACCCGATGCGCCTGTTCGGCCTGATTTCGACCGTCGATGTGATTTCCGAAATTCGCGATAGCCGCTTGGGCGATGACTACGCTCGTGCCGTTGCCGGCTCCTATGCCGAGCCCGAGAGCGTGCACAGCGAGCTCGAGGAAGCCCGTACGCTCATGAAGCGCCTAGGCTGCTTTGTGGTACGTACCGACGGCAAGGCCATCGAGGAGAGCGCCTCCGAGATCATCAGCCACTTGGAGGAAATCCAAGAAGCCCGTGCCCGCCGCGCCGCCCGTCGAGTCCAACAAAGCTAGCTTATTGGGGTAGCTAAAAATGCCCTGTCTAAAATAACCAACTAACAATAATGCACGATAATGATAAAGCGATTTAGCAAGAAACTTGCATCTGACCTGCATTTTTCTTGTAGTGGTATCTTCATAAGGTAACCACCTTTACCTACCGTTTACCGCCAGTTT